>JBECKS010000235.1:0-4785 GCA_040235395.1 Pseudomonadales bacterium
GGGTATGCAGAATTATCATGACAACGGTGACTTGATTATGGATAACCTGCTTGAAAGCTTCTCCCCTCCTCTCTTACTCGCAAATCATAAGGTGTTATTACAAGCTATGGGAGCGCAGGAAAAGGAAGAGAATCGCTTATACCTCTTCCCTGAGGATGCAAATATTCTACAAAGTGCGTATTTAAAATATTGGGGAGCAATTTATATTGCAGGTATAGAAAAAAAATTATCTGCTGGTGAAAACCATATAAATGTAAGAATTTCTGGAAACTACAGAAATGATTCCGACTCAGTAATCAATATTAATGGTACTAGCTACCAACCTGATGACATCATAAACCTTCAGCGCGGTGAGACCCTTATATCAACAGACGCTGAACTTGCCTTAAGATTAATCTGGGCAGACGCAGGACCCAAACCCACATTAGCAGAGCCGGAAATTCTTGAGTTATTCTAAAAATGGTAGAAATAGTTAGAGCTATTAATCACTCTTCAAGAATTTTTAGCCATTCAGATTCTTCGCCATAATGAAAACGTTTCATCATTGCGCCACAGATTTCATTAACCGCTAACGCATCTTCTCTACGCCAGCTTTGCCATGACAAACCCTCTCCAGAACTCGAATTAATCCTATTTTTTGTAAAATTAGCTAATTCGTTATCTTTGATTTGATAAGTTCTATCTTTATGATGCGAGACAAAATCCAATACCTCGTTCATGGCTTCTTCATCACTAAATATATCCTCAAAACGAACAAGTTTGATAGAGCTTTCAACAAGAGAATATTGATACAAAGAGTTATAGATTGAGTTCCATTCCCAAGCTAATTTCGAAACCTGGCTCATGTTGCTCCATCTTTCTGCCCAGTTTTTATCTCCCATCATTTCTGGTGTGACATTACCCCTTAAAACCAATTCCTTCCATACACTATTTCTTCTATCTGGCTCATACTTAAGCCATGACTCAATCCAGGTTCTAGGATCGCGAATCACACATAGAATTTTTGCATCAGGCCAAACTTTTTTAATTTGTGGCGTCAACATCCACCACATCCCATAGCTTTCAATTATTAAATTTTCATTTAGAGTTTGATGGTAGTGTTTTCTCATTATTCTTATTTTATCAAGTACACTCTCTTCTTCTAATTTTCCAGATAGGTACTTTTTACCAATAACTCTTACACCTCTCCTTCCTAAAATTCTTCCAAAAATCATGTGCCACAAACCGAAGCGCCTAATTCTTTTAAAGGTGATTCGAGAAAAGCCAAACACTAAATCAGGCTCATGTTCTGACCAGCAGTCTTCAATAATATCTTTCAGTCGGTCACCAAAAAACTGTGTGCCCGTCCTGCCTCCTGAAACAATGAATACCAAGTCCTTACTCACAACTCTCCTTCACTTTTTAAATGTAGCTTCTGAATCGCATACCATGACAGCAATCCAGCAATTGCCAGACCCAACAACCTGTTTAAAGACACCGCCATAAAGGCAGCAGCTGGATCAACATGAATATAAACAGCCAAGGCTGCTGCCAGCATTTCATTCAAGCCCAAGCCTGCGGGCGCAATAGCCACAGCAGTGCTCAATGATGTTGTTAGTAAAAACATCAAGGCTGCTTCAACTTCAATCGCATAATTAATCATATAGAAGGCTGCTAATAATCGAGCGGTAGAAATGGCAAGCATCACTGCACGGATAAAAAAACTTTTCCAGATCAAGTGCCCATCAACATTCTTTCTCATCCACCAAAGCACAGCAACCAACATAGCCAGACCGATGGCAAAACAGATATAACCCAAGGCATTACCCACATAGATTAATGGCGCAGAGACCAGTAAAAAAATTGAGGTCAGGGTAATCAACCCATTAACACCAACGACCCAAGCGCTGTCTTGAACAGTTGCGCCCGCTCTCACCAAGGCAGCACCTCTTACAATACCCCCACCAGGCAAAGGTAATACTTCTGAAAAAGCGGCAATGGATGAAATAAAGAAGCTTTCTTTATAGGGAATACTTTTCTTTAGCATCTCAGCAGAAAGACACAAAGTATAACCTGCCACCAGCAGATTGGCAGGTGCCAGAATCAGAAAAATCAATAAGGCATAAATAAAGTCGATATCTTCTAAACGAAGCTCTAATCGATTGAATGCCCAGATAAAGCCCGCAATGAACACAACAAAAAAAAGGCCAATAACAAGCTTGTTTCTTCTCAGTGCATTTAAGGATTTTTTAATATCCATTATTAAATAGTTTACTTCTATTAATAGAGTTTAAGGCAATCATCACACACCCTATCCCAGGTATAATACTCTGTAACGTAAGCAAGTGAGTTGTTGATAAAATTTTCGCGTTCTTCCTGATGCCACTTGGAAATTTCCATTATTTTTTTTACCCAGGCATCTGCCTCACCTGATGGCAAATGAAAACCCGTAACGCCATCCACCAGCGCTTCTTTCAAACCATCAATATCTGCAGCTAGCACAATAGCTCGGCAGGCAGAAGCTTCCGTAGCAACTAGACCAAAACCTTCATACTCGCCATTGTCCACCCTGATGTTAGGCACAATCACACATAGAGCACTTTGATAGGCAGCTGCAATCTGTTGGGTATTTAATGCACCAAGAAAATTAACTCGTGGATGTTCAAGACTTTTCTTTTCTTCGACATCCCAAACCGTTCCAGCCGCGTCCAACACAAAATTTTCTGGCAAAGCATCTAGTACATTATCAACAAACCACTTCAAACCTTTGCGAGGAATCAAACGACCAGCAAAAAAAATGGTGTTGGGTTTAATATCTTGAATGGATTCAACACTAATATCAGTAGCGAGAGGAACAACATGAATATGTTCAAAGCCAATTGCCTGAACTTTTTCCTTGGTTGCCGTTGAATTGGCAATAATCATCGCTTTTCTTGAAAGCAACATCACACCAAATTTCAGATAGAGTTTATAAAGCCTTGCAGGCATTCCTTTCCGATTCTGAAAAGCAACATCGGTGCCATGAGCTGAAATCAAAATATTGACTTCAGAGCCACGTATCAGTACGGGAATGGCTAGCGCCCACGAAGCCATATCTCCCACATGAACTACATCCAATTTTTTTCTATTGAACAAAAGCTTGAAAAAAACAGACACACCAAAAAACACTAACTGTAACAAACCTGGCGGCATACCATTTGCCTTCCCTGGTAAAACCAGGGTCCATAATTGCGTTTTTTCTTTTAAAGCTTCACATAATTTAAGCGAATAGGTTTCCATGCCACCTACAGCGGGCGGCCACTTTCGACTGATAAAACACACATGTAAATTAAGATTTTTCACAAAGATAAATGAATGTAGGCATGAAAGGGTTAAGAACTTTCAACACAGACTTAGGTAATAAGGATAACAATTTAGCAAGTGCTCCACCTTCTATAGCAGCGTAAATACTAATGGCTTCTATACTAACATTCCTGTGCAAAAATTTATTCTTTCCCAGATACTCACGACATTTACGCTCTGAAAGCAAATGGCAATCGTATTCATTACCTTTCCTGAGTAACTTAAGATAAGTGGAAGCAAGCGAAACATTAATCCAGCTTAAGAAAGGTAATTTATAGTGCGGCTCCATAATGTGCCACTTATTTGGCACTGCAAAATAGAAAACGCCGCCTGGTTTAAGCACACGATAGATTTCACTTAAATGATGATTCTGTTCGGCCTCTTTTCCCACATGCTCGATAACATGATTGGAGACTACCAAATCAAACTGGGCATCTTCATATGGAAGCGCTGTACCATCAACCTTTTCAAATTTAAAATTTTTAGCTTCTCTTTCATCTGCCACATCCACAGCAAAGGTGCCGTCGTTTCCAAAACCTAACTCTGAAAAATAGGAAGCGATATAACCGGAACCACAACCAATTTCAAGAAACTTACCTGTCTCCAGATGAGCAAGTGTTTTAACCAAAGTCTCAATTTTTTTTGCCTTTTTTATCCTTGATTGATAATCAAGATTGGCGTGCGTTTTCGTATCGCTCATTAAATATTTTCCAGAACCCGTGATGACAGAAAATGTAAACCTAACACTTACGGATTAGCTCTATTTTTTTTCTGACGACATCTTGTGCCTGATTTCTTCTAATAGTTTTCGATTCGCGCCAAGTAAATCGGCAATCACCGCAATCAGCATGGTTTGAAATCCGGCGCCCATTAATAAGGCGGCAAGAATCAGCGACTGCACATGGCCGTCTCCCTCGCCCGTTACATAATTCAAAACAAAGCGAAGCGAAATAACAAAACCGGCACTGAATAACAGAATCGCAATCATCCCAAAGAAACGGAAAGGACGATAAATAATAAATATCCGTATGATAGTAATAATGGATCGCTTGATATAAGAAGGAATACTTTTTACCAAACGGGAATGTCTTAAATCTTCATTTACACGAATAGGCACTGATGTGATTGCCATGTTTTTCTGGCCTGCCTGAATAATGGTTTCCAGGGTATAGGTGTAATCATTAAACACCATGAGTTGTTTTGCAGCCTCACGGCTAATCGCACGAAAACCACTCGGCGCATCCGGAATATCTGTATTAGAAGCAACGCGCACAACCCAGGAACCTAACTTCTGTAGGAGTTTTTTTATCGGAGAAAAATGCTCAATGCTTTCAATTGGGCGCGCACCCACCACAATATCTGCCTTCTTTGAAACAATGGGGGCAGTTAATAAGGGAATATCATCCGCGTGGTATTGATTGTCGGCATCGGTATTCACAATCACATCGGCGCCCAATGCAAGGC
>JBECKS010000245.1:0-1417 GCA_040235395.1 Pseudomonadales bacterium
GATTTGTGTCTCCGCTTTTCGTCCCAAAATATTAATCGGTAGATGTTCAACGCTTATGGTTCCACCCTGGCAGGACACAAAGGCAAACTCAAAGGCACTTTTAAGTTCCCGAACATTACCGGGCCAAGGATAACGGCATAACCATTCAATGGTTTCTTCAGGAATTGTCATTGTTGGGCATCCCTTGATGTCGCAGAACTCTTCCACGAATCTCTGAGCAAGCAGAGGAATATCTTCTTTTCTTTCTCTCAGAGGGGGAACCCTAAGCGTGACAACCCGCAGTCGATAATACAGGTCCTCTCTAAATCGCCCTGCTTCAACCTCAGCCACTAAGTCCAAATTAGTGGCCGAGATAACACGACAATCCACCGGCATCTCATCTAGTTCACCGACCTTGCGTATCTTTCTTTCCTCTAAAAATCGGAGAAGGCGAGCCTGCATGCCCATAGAAATATTACCGATTTCATCTAAAAACAACGTACTGCCGTCCGCAGCTTCGATTAAACCTTTTTTGTCACGTATTGAATGGGTAAAAGCGCCGCGAACATGCCCGAAAAGTTCGGTTTCCAAAAGTCCTTCAGGGGTTGATCCGCAATCAACTACCACCAGGGGATTCTTATTGCGGGAACCTCGTTCATGAATTAGACGGGCAATGAGTTCCTTGCCAACTCCGCTCTCTCCAACAATCAACACATTGATATCACTCGGTATAATTCGATTAACAAGTTTATGTAGAGATTTCATTGAACTCGACTCGCCACCAAAGACGGCTTCGCTCAAATGAGAGGTTTTTTTCAGCCCTATAGGATAAGAATATGTTTTTAGAACTTCATTGACCTTTTTAATAAGGTCATTGCTATCAAAAGGCTTGGTAATATAGTCTGCAGCACCGGATTTTATCGCATGGACGGTATCAGGAATAGTAGCGTAGGCTGTCATAAAAATTACGGGAAGTCCCGGATGCTTCATATTAATTTCTCTGAGCAGGTCCATGCCTCCCAAATTGGGCATTTTCATATCCGAAATAACAAGATCAATTTCTCGATTATTTAAAATTTCAAAGGCTTCTATAACTCCAGCGGCAGTAAACACCCTGAAGTTCTCCAAAGTAAGACGTTCTTCAAGAAAATCTGCAATGGGTAGTTCATCATCTACCACCAAAATTGTATGCTTGTGATTCATATTGCACTCCATTTCCCTTCGTTTAATGAGTAGCAGTTTGCGTAACTATCTTTTGAAGATTTTGATGAATAATATTTTAATACTACATTGTGGCAATGTCAATCTTCTTTCTCGACAGAATTATGAGTAAAATCTTGCAACGATTTTATGAAACGCGGCTTTGCCGCTCAGTTTGGCGAAGGGCTAAATTAAAAAGGATCTTATACTTTGTTTGAATCCATCCCGCGCTTAAAGC
>JBECKS010000034.1:0-5210 GCA_040235395.1 Pseudomonadales bacterium
GGAGCAAGCAGTTCAACATTCTGGAAACAAGAATCGAAAGAGCTAACTTGGAACAGAAAATTCTCAACCGAAAAACGCTTCCCGATATAAAATTATTCGCCAAGTACTCCCAAACAGGAACTGATGCAGACAAAGATGACAGTTATACTGAGATGCTACATGGAGAACGGCCTCAATCGATTGTGGGAATCAATTTGACACTTGAGTTGTCTCCCAGTTTAGGAAAATCGGCAAGAACCCTAGGGGAAGTCGAACTGCAACATTCTAAACTAGCGTATGAGAAATTTTTTCATGAAAGTGAAATTCTATACTTACACATTAAAGAGAAAACAACCAAACTAAAGGAAGAAGACATTCTAGTAGAGCAGGCAATTCATTATGAAGACGGTCAAATGGTAGATATAAATCGTCGGTATAAACAAGGCCGAGTAAGTTTATTCGAATTGATTCAGGAGGAAGGATCTGTACTGCAAACCCAACTAATACAAAAAGAATTATGGGCAAAAAGGATAGAGAATGTTTATCAGTTCTTAACTCATTTTGATAACTTGGAATGCCGAATTATTACTACTGAGGTAAGAAAGTGATCTCTTATTTTATTGATAACCCAAAAGTAACCAACCTTATTCTCTTCGTTATTATTATTTCTGGATTAATGGGAGCCCATTCGATGAACCGAGAGGCATTCCCGGCAGTTGATTTCGCACAACTGAAAATTACAACGATTTATCCAGGCGCAACGCCAGAAGATGTAGAAATTAGAGTAACAAACAAGCTCGAAGAGGAAATTCGAGGAATTGATGGTATAAAAAAGATTAGATCAACTAGCCAGGAATCCATTTCTGAGATCATTGTTGAAATCGATGCTGACAATGCAGAGCAAAAATTCGTTACCGATGAAATACGACGTGCTGTAGATAGAGTAATTGACCTTCCAAAAGAACTTCTCGAACCACCTCGTTTTGAGGAAATGAAAACCACGAAACTACCTATACTAGAGGTTTCAGTGGTAGGAAATGCCAGCGAAACAGTATTACGAGAGATTTCTGAGAACCTTAAAAGCATTCTAGAAGATAACAGTGATGTCTCTGGAGTTGACAAGATTGGATTTCGAGAAAGAGAATATAAGATTCTTCTCGACCCCGAAAAACTAAAACAGTTTCATATTAGCTTTCAGGAAGTTATTCATAGTATACAGACTAATAATATTAGTCAGCCGGCCGGAATCTTTGAAAGTCGACCTTATGAAATGTCTGTACGCACTGTAGATGAGCTCGCTACAGTTGGAGACCTGCTTGACACGGTAGTACGCAGTAATTTATCAGGTGAAACTGTAAGGATATCAAATTTAGCAAAAGTAGAAGACGGTTTTGAGCAGCCGACCATTATAACAAGAACTAATGGTAAACCGAGCATAATCTTGATTATCAAGAAAAAGGAACATGCTGATACCATAAAAGTTACTGAAGAGTTGAAGATCACGTTGGCAGAATTTGAACGAACTTTACCTAAGGATGTTGAACTTGTAGTGAGTCTGGATGAATCAGTCAGGTCAAAAGATCGTCTAGAAGTTGTTTTAAGTAATTCCCTAATTGGGTTTGTATTTTTGATGCTGTCACTAATCCTCTTTCTTAACTTTAAGACAGCAGTAGTCACTTCAATCTCAATCCCTATCGTAATTCTATTTACACTCTTTGTAATGAACGGACTGGGCATCACCTTTAACTTGGTATCAATGCTCGCGATTGTCATAGCTCTAGGAATGTTTGTTGATAATAGCATTGTGATTTCGGAAAACATTTTTCGCTTGACACAAAATGGACATTCAATAAGAGAAGCAGCTATTCGGGGGACCAAGGAAATAGCTGCACCTATATCAGCCACAGTATTAACAACTATTGCTGCTTTTGCGCCAATGCTGGTAACCACGGGGCTGATGGGCGAAATGATATGGGCCATTCCAATAATAGTGTCGGCATCATTATTAGCCAGCTTGGGTGAATCGTTCTTTTTATTACCGATGCGAATTATAGTTTTTGGAGAAACTGGAGATTCTCGAGAACTTTCATTGTTTACAAAACTTCAGTCAGCTTTTAAAAAGATTCTTCGTGTAATATTACTTCATAAATGGAAGAGTATATTTTTAACTAACTTTCTGTTACTCGCTGCAATCTTGTTCGCGCTTTTTAAGTTAGATTTCGTTCTATTTGCACCAGAGGGGACGGACAGTTTCGTTATCAAGCTCCAGACCCATCCAGGAACTCCAATAGAAGAAGTTCATGAAGCTGCTAAAACAATAGAAAACATTTTGTTACAATTTCCAAAAAGTGAAATTACATCATTTACAACAAGGACAGGAATCCACAATGTAGGAATGAAGGACCCTCTACAAAGAGTTAGGGATAATATAGGAATGGTTCAGGTTAACCTAACCCCAGAAAAAAATAGAGACAGGACCGCGAAAGATATTATTGAAGAACTTAGAAGAAAGATTCCAGTTAAAGAACCATTTCAACTAATTCAATTTCAAGAAATAATTGTTGGCCCTCCTCTTGGAAAACCAATTACCATCGCAATTCAAGGCGACGATTTTGCAACACTGAAAAAGATTTCTCGTGAGATCAAGCAATACCTAAATTCAATAAATGGTATTAATGATATTGACCAAGACGTTAAACCAGGTTTAAGACAGATAAAAGTAAGTCTAAAGGAAGGGGCTTTCCAAGACTTTGGAATAACTGTTGCTGACGTTTCTAACTCACTCAGAACTGCTCACGAAGGTGTTATAGCGTCAACCATTAGAAATTATAAGGACGATATCGATATTAGAGTTTTGTTCTCCAAGGAAGGCCGAAGCGACCGAAACTCCTTTCAGGAAATTTTAATATCTGACCGTCATCAAAATCTGATTCCACTAAATGAGGTCGCGGTAATCGTAGAAGAGGACGGTTCGGAGATAATCAAGCATTTGAATTACAGGCGAGCAATCACCATTGCGGCAGACGTAGATACTTCAGTAATAACTTCGGTTGTAGCAAACAATATGGTACGCAAGAGATTTTCGGATATTTCAGATAGGTATCCTGGTTATACACTCCATTTTGGGGGCGAAGAAGAAAGCACCAAAGAATCCTTGGAAAGCTTAAGCAGGGCTATGGTCATTGCAGTGATTGGAATCTTCGTGATATTAGTGGCGCTATTTGGGTCATTTAGCAAATCTCTTCTGGTAATGTACGCAATTCCCTTCGGATTTATTGGCACCATTATTGGATTTGCTTTACACGGCAAAGCATTAGGTTTTTTAGCAGTAATTGGAATAATAGGTTTAGCGGGTGTAATCGTTAATTCTTCAATAGTACTAGTCTCATTCATCGAGGACCTGAGAAAGAATACTGAATTAGAATTACTTGAATGCATTGTGGAAGCAGCAAGCATTAGACTAAGACCTATCTTACTCACTACCATTACTACAGTATCAGCCCTGGTTCCAACCGCATACGGTTTGGGTGGGTCAGATCCAATTTTAATCTCGTTAACTTTGGCGATGGCCTGGGGGCTGATGTTCGGAACCATCTTAACCCTGATTATTGTCCCCTGTGGGTACGCTGCTCTTGTAGAAATTGAGAATCTGGTAAAACAGATGAAGAATTAGACTTCTTTATGCCTACTAACACTCCATTAAAAAACATCAAACCCAAGGTTGAGCAAGGTTTTTATAATTTTGGCCTTTTGGTATCAGCCCACCCGACAAAAGTACTGCTGCTAATAGTCGTTACGATTTCTCTATTTGCCACACAATTGCAGCATATAAGAACCGATTCAAGCATTGAGGGGTTTTTAAACAAGGATGACCAAAAAATAGTAACTTACGAGAAGTTCAAAGATACCTTTGGAAGGGACCAAGCCTTCATCATCAGTGTGGAGACAGAAGAAATATTCAGTCAGGACTTTTCCAATAAACTGAGAAATTTTCACAACGACTTAGAAAGTACAGTTCCCTACGTAAAAACCGTCGACTCCCTGGCCAATGCCCGATACACCTATGGTGAGGACGATACGCTTTTTATAAAAGATTTACTTCCCGAAATTTTACCTGAAAATCCACAGGAGGTTTTAAAACTCAGAGACTATGCGCTAAATAGCCCCACCTACAGAAATTATCTGATTTCCGAAGACGGAAAACTCACCACTGTCATTTTAAAATTAAATCCATATGACTTTATAGAAAACCAGGACGGCACATTCACCAAAAAAAACCTGGAAGACTTTCAGCTTAAAGAAGCGTTTCTAATTATCCAGGAAGTCATTAATAAGCACACTGGTGTGATTTCAGACGAAATATATGTGGCTGGCACGCTTCCAGTTACCATTCTCCTCGCAGATATTGTCACACACGACTTTGCTGTTTTCAGCACACTGGCAATCCTGGTAATCGGGTTTGCTTTAGGCCTGATCTTCAAAAGAGCCTCGGGGGTTTTTATGCCTCTTTTCATTACTGTGCTAGGAATCATCTGCACCGTAAGCGCAATGGCTTTATTCGATGTGCCCATCCAGATGAGCACTTCAATTCTTCCTTCATTTTTATTAGCAGTGTGCGTCGGTGACAGCATCCATTTATTAGCTATCTTTTATAAGGAGTTTGATGAAGGAAGAGAAAAGAAAGAAGCAATCAGTTATGCCCTTGAACACACAGGCCTGGCAATTTTCTTTACCAGCCTGACAACCGCAGCTGGCTTGGCCTCGTTTTCTACCTCAGACCTGTCCCCCATTTCTGCACTTGGTACTTTTGGCGCAATCGGATCAATCATTGCTTTTCTTCTAACAGTAACGGTTTTACCGTGTCTGATCAGCCTTCTCCCGATCAAGCAAAAGGCTAGTAGAGAGACCATCTCAAACAACCTTCACCGAGTGTTAACGACCTGCGTTCACTTATCTGTTAACTACCCGAAAATCATCATTGGCGTAAGTATGGCATTGCTTTTCTCGTCAACGTATTTCGCAAGCCAACTTTCTTTCAGTCACCATCCTCTTGATTGGCTTCCAGAGGAAAACCCGACAGTGAAAGCAATCCATAAGCACGAAGAACGCATGAGCGGCAACTCTGTTTTTGAAGTCCTGATTGATACTGGCGAGAACCGGGGAATAATCAATCCAGATTTTCTTCAGGCGATTGATAAATCCATTGTCGATATTTCATCTTGGGATACAGA
>JBECKS010000047.1:0-3148 GCA_040235395.1 Pseudomonadales bacterium
ATGAATGGCATGGAAGTGATTGAACAACTTCGTAAAGCAGGGAGGAAGTTCCCCATCCTGCTCCTCACTGCAAGAAGCAATTGGCAGGATAAAGTTAACGGTCTAAATGCTGGTGCAGATGATTACCTTGCCAAACCATTCCAGTATGAAGAACTCAGCGCCAGGATTAATGCCTTGATCAGACGCTCTGCCGGCATTGCTTCTCCTGAACTCAAATATGGCCCTGTTTGTCTGGATACTGTTAAACAGTTAATTCTGGTTAATGACCAGATACTCGATGTCACTGCATTTGAATACAAACTGTTCGAATATTTACTTCACCATCCCGATAAAGTAGTTTCAAAAACAGTACTCACTGAACACATCTACGCGCAGGATTTTGAAAGAGACAGTAACGTCATTGAGGTTTTCATTACACGCCTAAGGAAAAAACTCGGCGAACATGGCTGTCAGCAATGTATAGAAACCATTCGAGGACGGGGCTATCGATTCAATCAAGCTGCCCTGACCTCATAAACATCTCCTTTCCGCATGCCCTTCAAGGCAAGCTTTAATCAGGACTCCTTTCACCCGCATTCGCTAGGTGTAAGGGTTATGCTGTCTGCATTTTTCGTGCTTCTGATTTTCACGCTCATCATTGTTGCCATTCTTGACCACAGTAACAAAAGCAAAATCATAGAAAAATATAACAAACAACTTGAATTACAGGTCTATAACCTCATTGCTATCAGTGAATATGAAAATAATGAAATCCAGATTTCTGCATTCCTGAATGACAAACGTCTCAACCAGAAAAATGGCGACCTGATTGCAATTATTAGCAATGATAGCGGCATTAGAATATGGGATTCATTTTCCGCTAAAACTGTTCATTTTAATTCCCATCCAGAGGCTGAGCTTGGCAAAACCATTGCCAGCATTATGGAAGATGAGGATAAAGAAAAATTCCTTATGCAAACCCTAAGCATAATCTGGGACAACAAACAGAGCGCCGACCAATTAACTTTTATTGTTGCATTAAGAATGTCCTCCTTTTCTGAGGAAATCAGTAGCTATCGAGAAAAACTGCTCTTTGGAGGGGCTGTCGCCATTGCCTCTATCCTGGTTCTCCAAGGTATTATTTTATTTTTTGGTTTTCAGTCTCTAAACAAGATCAGAAATGATTTGAAGGCTATCGGAGAAGGTAATAAAGAAAAACTGGATGGTCGTTACCCTAGGGAATTACAAAGCGTCAGCCAGGCAATCAATCAATTGATTGACAGTGAACGCTCACAAAAAGACCGCTATCAAAAATCGTTAGCAGACCTTGCGCATAGCTTAAAAACACCCCTCAGTGTTTTGCAGTCCTATAGTGAACATCTGGAAAACAAAACCATTTTTTCCGAACAGATTGAACGTATCGATCAGATTATTTCCTATCAATTACAGCGCGCATCTCATTCCGGAAGCGCATTAGGCTTCACACCCGTCGATATAAAAAGTGTTATCAAGGAAATTAACAAAGCGCTTGAGAAAGTCTATCAGTACAAAGGGGTGAGTCTGGTTCTACAGATTACAGAGAACAGCCAGTTTTTTGGAGATAAGAACGATTTAATGGAACTGATGGGTAACTTGATGGATAACGCATACAAGCATTGCATTGAAAAAATCCAGATAAAGGTAGACTCACAAAAAACCAGAAAAACAAGAAAACTGACGATTACCATAGAAGATGATGGCAGAGGAATTGACGAAGCTGACCGTGAATTTGTTCTTAAACGTGGAGCAAGGGTCGACTCACTAAACCCCGGCCAAGGAATTGGGCTCGCAGTTGTTGTTGATATCGTCAATTCCTATAACGGACAAATCAGCGTGGCACAAAGCGAACTGGGCGGCGCTTCCTTTACGCTGGTTTTTGAACAGAACTTGATTTAATTCCACAATAAAAATCAGGGTTCATTTTTCGAAATAATAAACGTTACTTTTACCCAAGAGAGGATTAAAAACAGCTTCCAGTTTTTCTGTCCATTGCCCGCCTTTCAATAATTGCCAATCCATTAAATCCTTGTATTTTCTTGTTGGCAGAAACGATTCACCTTGCTTGAAAAAAAGGCTTCTTAACCACCAGTATGGCGAATGTAAAGCATGGGCAGAATGCTTATTGGTAAGAGATAAACCCTGATTCAAAACGGCCTCTTTTAGTTCACTTCCTTTGAATATCCTGACATGCCCAGCAAATTCTGGATATTCATCACTTAATAACCAACAGATTCTTTCCGGCAGAAACTTTGGAACACTCAAACTCAGCCGACCTCCAGGTTTTAATACACGTACCAATTCATCAATCAATTGCTGATACGACGGCACATGCTCAAGCACTTCCGAGCAGATAACCACATCAAAACTTTCATCGGAAAAAGGAAGTTTATAAGCATCCGACTGGATAAAAAGCAAAGCTCCTTGGCAGGGTGTTTCCTGAATATCTGTAACGCGTTCCTGTGCCTGCCTTAAATCATCAATACTCAAGTCCACACCAAGAACATCGACAGGGTAATCTCGGTAAGCCATAAGACTATGCCTACCTAAACCACAGCCTACATCCAGCACTTTCTCATCTGACTTTAGATTAAGTATATTGAAGTTAATGGTGTTATAAGCCACAGCTGTTCGTTTTCTACAAGAGGATTACTTCAAAGGATTTTGAGGAAGGAAATCGAAACGTATTCGATAGCGTGTCATTAAACCGCTAAGTGTGGAAATGGTTCGACCAACAGAGACAAAATATTCCGGGACACCTATCTTGTTCTCCCTTAAGGTTTCCACCAATTCATCAATAACATCATCAATCGGTGGCATTTTTTTCGCGTTCTTATATTGCTTGGCAAGTGCGTCTACTTCCTTGATGGTTTCTTCAGTAATACCGGTAAAACCCGCATTATTTAATAATTGAGCAAGGTTTCCTTCCTTGTTCCTGTTCAAGAGAGAAAACAACAGCATGGTTAAATGAATTTTCTCATCATTACTTAAGCGCCCCACCGTACCAAAATCCAGAACATAGAGATTTTTATCCTTATCAACCAGAAAGTTTCCTGGATGGGGGTCATTCTGGAAAATACCTAACTGGGTAATCTGTTGCATGAAACTATTCTGAACCAGCGTCAGGATATCC
>JBECKS010000107.1:0-10439 GCA_040235395.1 Pseudomonadales bacterium
GCTCTACCGACATTGGTCATGGATTCAATCAATGCTTTTTCATAATTGCGGTGTTTCTTGAATTCATTGTGATAACGAGTCATGAGATGAATGGTATCGTCAACAGCAATACCCAGAGCGATAGGTGCAACCAGAAGTTTCACATAATCCAGATTCACATCTAGCCAACCAATCAAGCCAACAGTAAACACCACAGGCGTCAGATTCGGCACCATGCTAATCAATCCAACTTTTACTGAGCGGAAAATAAAACACATCATCAAGGCGATCACGGTAAACGCTAGCGACATACCCTTAATCTGACTTTCGGTAATGTAATCCGTTAATTTAATCCACAGAGCAGAAATACCTGTTGCTTCAACCGTGCTGTGTTTTAAAGGATGTTGTTCAAGATAACTTTCCATGGCCATCTTAACTTCTGCCATTTGCGAGCTGGTTGCCAGAATGGTGCGTGCTTCGATGTTGGCGTGTGAATAATCACTGGAAACAAAATTATGTAACTCTTCACCTCCCGAAAGTTCATACACAAAAAGATATTGTGCAATCAGTTCTTTTGAATCAGGAATGGCATAAAACGCAGGATCACCTTCATGAAAACTCTGGTTGATGTCCTTGATTAAATCCACAATGGAAAAGGTTTTTTTAACTAACGGCGTTTTGGTATCCAGTTCCTGTTGAAAACGTTCCATTTCCCTTAACACTTCCGGGTTCTTTATACCGTCTGCTTCACCAGCGTTAAAAAGATACACCAGTGAACCTGTGCCACCCATGGTGTCATCAATATATTCTGATGCAATGCGAATCGGTTCTTTTTCTTTAAATCCCGTCAGGAAATTTGAATCTACTACCACTTTGCTGATGCCGAATACGGCAAAAACAGAAAGCGCAAAGGTAATTAAAATAATCTGTTTCGGAAAACGTATGGCAAAGTTGGCTATTGCTAATAGAAAACTTTCCATCAAAGGGTTATTGTTTTTCAAACTGATTTTTTCCTGACTTTTATTTTTTCCAAAGGAAAGGAAAAAGCTCAACAGTGTAATGGAAAGAAAAAACGCACCAACAACGGATATACCTGTGTAAACCGCCATGTGAGAAATGGTTTTAATGGGCGAAATCGACATTGAAAGAAAACCTGCACCTGTGGTTAGGCTTGTTAACAAACAAGGTGCACCAACCAGTTCCAGTGTTCGGCGAATGGCTTCCTGTCGATCATGGCATTCTGCATAGGAAATTCTGAATTCAGAAATAATGTGAACGGCTTGCGCAACACCAATGGCAATCAACAGTGTTGGCACCATGGAAAACATTAAATCCATATCCCAACCGAGCACGCCCATAAAACCTAAAGTCACCACAACAGAAAGCATGACGATTGCCATGGGGCCAAGCACACCAATCACACTGCCTTTGAAGAAAAATACTAGCAAAGCAGCTACCACAAAAAAGGTATAGAGCATGCTTTCCTGCATATCCTTAATCGCAATACGATTGAAGGCTGCATTCAATTGCACATCACCTGAACCATGAAAAACAATGTCACTGAATTCCTCGCTCGCCAATAAATTGGTCAGTGCTGTATCACTCGCCTGCGGGTAAAGGTTTTCCAGATCATCGCCGCCATCTGGGTCTAAACGAATTTCTTCTAATGGATCGACACTGGATTTTTCCATATCCAGTTGTATCGCACCGAATTGGCGGTTTTCTGAAACAAAGGCATTGATATAAATCAGTTTCTTCATGAAACCATCAGCAAAACCCAGAAGCGCTTCCTGTGATTCCGGAAAATCATCTTCCAGTTTGATGATTTCAATACCATCTTCTACAGGAATCAGCACTTCAGCGTTGGAAATGCTATTCACTTCCTTCACAAAAGGCACTTCATCCTTGATGCGTTGACTGAGTGAATTGATTTTATGCATCAGCTCAAGATTAAATACACCGTTTTCATAAGCACCTGCATCGTAAAGCAGGTAAGCCACTTCATCAGAACCAAAATCATCACGGTATTGCAGATAGGCTTTGTAAACAGGATCGTCGAGATCAAAGTAAGCATCGAAGCTGTTATTCATTCTTACGTGTTGCGCAAAATAACCACTTACTGCTAAAAGCAATAGCGAAAGACCAAGCACTATCCAGCGATTTTTTAATGACCAGACAGCAATGTAAGAAAAAGCGTGGTTGAGCCTGTCAACCAGATTACGTTTCTGTTCCATGCTTTTTATTTTTTATTTATTTTATTTGTTATGGATATCTAATTGCGGGAATGGGATGGTTAGCCCGGCTTGTGTGATTGCATCAAATATTTTTTTATTCAAACGATAACGACATTCCATGTAATTATTGGTTGGAACCCAGGCTCGAATACCAATCACAATGGCAGAGTCTGCAAAGTTCTCGATACCCACTTGTGGATCAGGTTGCTGGGTAACATAGTCGAGTTCTTTAAGTGCCTCTGAAATTTTATCGATAGCAAGTTGCGGATCATTGTCGTAAGCAATACCAATACTTGCTTCCACCAAACGGTATTCAAAGGTGTTCAGTAACACTTCACCAATAATATGTTTATTAGGAATAGTGATTTCTTCCTGATCTTCCGTTTCAACAATGGTGGCAGCCAGTTTTATTTCTTTTACCAATCCAGACACATTAATCACCGTAATGGTATCGCCCACTTTAAAAGGGCGCGTGGCAATAATGGAAACACCTGCGGCATAGTTCGCCACCAAACCCTGTAATGCCAAACCTGCTACCACCGTTAAGGCACCTAAAGCAGCAACAAAAGGCGCAATGGTGATGCCGAATTTTCCAAGTGCAATCACGATAAAGCAGAACAGAATAATGATATTAACAATGTGACCTGCATAGGTTCGCAAAGTGACATCGACGTCACGTTTTTCCAATTGTTCAACGAACAGGCGTGAGGCTTTCCTAGCGAGTAAAAAACCAATAATCAGAATGATGATGGCGCCAAGTGCCTGAAAGCTATAATTCACCAGAAATTCAATCACCATATTGGTAATGGATTGCAGTTGGTTCAGTTCTTCCGAAAAATGTTCTTCCACGGCGAGTTCCTCAAGGGTAATAGGTTTCAGCTAGAGCATTGATTATAGCGAGGAAAATGGTACTTGCATTGAAAAGCTGCAATTTCATCAGAATAACCTTGCGGCACCAGCAAGCCTTGCTTAGCATTTCAGGTATAACAACCAATAATAAATACTTAATAAGAAAGAGGGATTCGCTCATGGACAAGCAGGCCTTACTCGACCACGTTGAAAAATCACCCAAGGCAGTGGGTGTGCATGACAAAGCGGCCTGGCTAGACATCTTCGCAGAAGATTACAGTGTGGAAGATCCGGTGGGTTCAACACCGCACACAGGTGAAGCTGCCAATGAAGCCATTTCCCGCTTTTACGATACCTTCATTGCGCCTAACGACATCCATTTTAATGTTGCACACGATATTGTTAACGACATGCATGTGGTGAGAGATCTCACCGTGCACACAGGCATGTCTGAAAAACTCAAGGCCGAAGTGCCTATGCATCTTTTGTATCAACTCAAGGAAGTGAATGGTGAATTGCGAATTCATCGACTAGCTGCCCACTGGGAACTCATGCCCATGATGGGGCAAGTGTTTTCAAATGGTTTCGCTGCTTTTCCTGTGCTTTCATCACTCACAGCAAGAATGTTTCGCTATCAGGGGGTGGGCGGCATTCTGGGTTTTTCCAGAGCAGCTTTTAATGTGGGTAATAAAGGCAAGCGAATCGTTGATCAGTATTTTGAAGACCTGAACCAGAAACACATGGACAGAGTGCTCAAGCACATCGAAAAAGTCGACACCATTATGTTTGGCGAAAAACCCTACACCCATGACGATGTGAACAACATGAACTTCGATCATTTTGAAACAGGAAAAATGATTGCTGCGGGCAATTTTGTTACCGTGAGTTTTATGGTGCACATTGAAGGCTTAGCACTAAGCGGCGTGGCATTTTTTGAATTCGATAAAGGTGCAAAACACATTGTTAGTCTTAGATTTTATTGTTAAAGGAATTTAAAGCTCATGATTTCCCGACTCAGCCAACTTGGACTAGGCCTTGGTGGACTCTCCGTTTTGTTATGGACATTACTTGCCGCCAATCCTGATTGGGCAGAATTTATTTACGCCAGAAAAATCTATCCTTTTATTACCAGTTATTTAAGTCAACTTGGTAACGCCTTGCCTTTTGCTGTTACTGGCTGGATTTATGTGTTTGGCACCCTGGTTTTTATTTACATTGTTGTCAGTCATTTCATGAATCGAAAATCAAAAGTGTTCTGGGTTGTGCCAACACTTATTTCGATGCTGGCTTTTACAGGCACGCTGGTTTTTCTTTTATGTGTCACCTTTATGTTCAACCATCTTCGTTATCGAGAAGAAAAACTTTTCGATCTGGATTTCGAATTAAACGAAACCATGTATGAGCAGTTAGTAGCAATCAGTGTTGCAGAAGCTAATCGTTTAAGTCCCACATTTCCAAAAGATGCTCGCGGTTGCACCGATCTCAATCTTGATCTTGAAGGTATGGATATTCTGGTGAAACGCGAGCAAACCAATTTTCTTGATACCCAACAGTTGCCTGCCTTGTTTGAAGCCAACACGCGTTATTTTTATTTCAGTGATGTGTGGTCTGGCATGCATATTTCTGGGCAGTATCAACCTTTGGTTGGTCAGCCCAATATTGCCAGCGCTGTCCCCATGCTTTCCAGGCCCGTCATCATTGCCCATGAACGCGCACATCTAAATGGTTTTGCCAGCGAGGCGGGCGCCAATCTCGTGGCGATACAGACTCTGCTTCATGCAAGTGTTGATCAATTCCGTTATCTGGGTTTGATTGAGCTATGGCAAGGAGAACTGCCAGAAGACGCGAATGATGCTGTGCGTGTAGACCATGAGTGCATTATTGATGACTGGGCACAGATACATCGATACAAATTTGATTTCATCACACGCTATATTAATGACTACTACTTGAAACTGGCAGGGCAGAATGACGGTGTAGAAAGTTATAATCGCGGCACCATGCTCGGTTTGAAGTATTACTACAAGCATTTTGTGCCAAAAAACGCCGGCACTGATACAAGCTCAGCAAATAATTAATACATCTCACCTAATTGCATTACGCCAATCCGCATTAGCTATTGAATAATGCGCCATGGATAAAATTTACGATGTTATAGTTGTTGGCGCAGGGCCGTGCGGTGCTACGGCCGCGTACTTCCTTGCCAAACCAGAAAAAGATTTCCCAGCACGTTCTGTTGCGCTCCTTGATCGAGCCACCTTTCCCCGAGATAAATATTGTGGCGATGCCTGGTGCGCGCCTGCTCTCGACATCATGGAAGAAATGAATGTGCTCCAGAAACTTGAAGCACAGGGCTTAACACAGGATTGCACCTCAGGCGGTTTTGTTTCTCCATCGGGTGAAAGTTTTATCAGCACCGGTGAAGAAAGCGAAGAGGAATACAGCCTTGATGGTGCAGCACGTTGTTATGCCATCAAACGATTTATTTGTGACGAAGCCATTGCGCGAAGAGCTGCTGAAGTGGGTGCAGAACTCATTGAGAATGCCGACGTTGAGAATGCAAAACTCAATGACGATGGATTCTGGACAGTTGCCTGTCGTGATGGACGAACATTTCGTTCACGCATGCTCATTGCAGCCGATGGTGCAGCTAGCAATCTCAGCCGATCACTGGGTATTGTAAATACCGCACCTGATGCCGCAGCAAGCCGACAATATGTAAAGGGTGGCACACACAATTTCAAATCTGGCGGCGTGCTGTTTTATCCTGAATATGCAATTCCTGGTTACGTTGCCATTTTCCGTCATTACAACGACGACATCGATCTCGGCGTTTATCTTCTCGAGAACGGCGCTACCAAACCTGAAGATATCTTGCAGGTGTCAGAAGAAATCCTTAAAGACCCTTTTATGCAACGCATGATTGGGCATGAAGCCGTTGCACTCGAAAGACCACGTGTTGCCACTATCAGAACAGGTGGCGTTGAAAAAAGTTTTTCAACACAGTTTATGGCAGTGGGTGATGCCGCAGGGCAAACCGATCCGCTTACGGGTGAAGGCATACACACGGGCATGATTGGCGCAAAGATTGCCGCGCAACGCATTCACGAACTGTTTCAGCAAAATGATTTTTCAGAAATAGCTTGCGAGGAATATCACACCCGTTGGTGGAATAGTTTTGGCAAGGATTTTCCTGCATCTGCCATTGGCGGAAAAATGACTTATAAAGTGCCACTGTTTCTTGATGCAGCAAACGTAGTTGCACAACGAAAAGGTGATGTATTCATGGCAGATTTCGGCGCCGCCATGACCGGTGTAAAACCCAAAACCATTTTTCTGAAACCCAGTGTGGCATTGCCCATGGGTGCAGAAGTAGTGCGTCAGTGGTTTATCCAGAAAATAAAAAAACCTTATCGTTCCATGCGTCATGCTTACGACATGCATGCTATTGAGAATGATACACGCCCAACAGCATTCCAGAATGCCGCATTAAAAGATCCCACCGTAAAAGCAGGTTTAATCAAACTGGATGTTAATAAACAGTCGCCACTTGAAAAACTGTTCCAGTTTGAAAGCACTGACCCCAATCCTAGAAAGGTATTAGTGCTTTATGCTAGCGAATATGGTTTTGCAGAAGAAAGCGCCACAAAATTCTGTGAAGAACTTTTCAAAGAGGGCAAACAAGAAGGCAAACAGCCACTCAGCGTGCGTTGCCTGAATGCAAGATTTCACGAAGTGATTGAGTGGAAAGAGATCGATAGCCTCATTCTGTTTTGCTCAACCTGTGGTGATGGCGATATACCACAAAGTGCAAAATCTTTTTTTGAAAAGCTTGAAAGCAAAGATACTGATCTAAAACATTGTGATGTATCGGTGCTTGCCATGGGTGATAGCGCATACCCCAATTATTGTGCGGCCGGTATCGAAGCACATGAATTATTAGTACAGGCGGGTGCAAAAAATATTCTGCCGTTAACCAAAATCAATGCAGAAAATGCCTTTGATGTTAAGCAATGGTTTGACTTAGCTACTGAAAAATACAGTGATAAAGCTTACTGGAAAGACAAAGTAGTTATTGAAAATGACAGCCTGCTTGAAAAAGCACCCGAGTACCTTGCTCAGTTCGCCAATGAAAAGCCAAGGCCAGGAATAAAAAATCCATTTATTGCCAGCATTAAAGCTCAAACCCTCATCACCAAACCTGAAGCAGGCGGCAAGGAAACTTTTCATGTTGAACTGGATATTTCAAACACGGAAATCAATACGCTCGAACTGGATTGGCAAGCTGGTGATGCTCTTGGGGTGCTTCCCTTAAATCCAGAAAATGAAGTGAACGAACTGTTATCGTTATTACCCTTTAATAAAGATGAACAGGTAAGCATTGATGCTGAAACACTTTCACTACAACAAGCATTAAGTGAAAAGCGCGATATCAAAAATGCTTCCTCCTTGCTTATTAATTTCTTAAAAGAGCAGGGTGTTCAGCTTGAAGAAAACATAAAAGCTGAGTTACAAGATATTGTTAAAGCTCATGAAAGTGCCTTTAAGAATATTTCTGCACAAACGCTTGTTGAAAAACTTCCAAAGCTCGCACCACGTTATTATTCCATCGCTTCTGATAGTTGCGTGAATAAAGAGCAGATTGATTTGTGCGTAGCAAGCCAAGTAATCAATATCAATGGCACAGAGCGAGCAGGTGTAGCTTCCTACTATTTAAATAAAGCGCTCCAACATTCACAAACGGTAAAGGTATTTGTCCATCCGAATCAGGATTTCCGTTTACCCAATGAAAAAAGCGAAGCCGCCTGCGTGATGATTGGCGCAGGCACAGGCCTTGCACCTTATCGTGCCTTTATGCAAAAACTGGCAAAACAACAAAGCGACCGAACCCATCTGTTGTTTTTTGGTTGCCGACATGAACATGCGGATTACCTATATAAAGAAGAAATGGAAAACTGGCAGGCCTTAGGCTTGCTGGAAATTCACACCGCTTTTTCTCGCGATCAGCAAGAAAAAATTTATGTGCAAGATAGAATCAAGGAATGTGCCGTGGCCATCTGGCGACGCATGGAAAGCGGTGATCACTTTTATATCTGTGGTGATGCCACACAAATGGCAGGTGATGTTGAAAATGCATTACTTGGCATTATTGAAAGCCAGGGCAATCTGAGCGCAGAGCAAGCCAGGGATTATTTAAAGGCCATGGAAAAAGAAAGGCGCTATCAGAAGGATGTTTGGGTTTAGGTAATACACCTCAAGCAAGAAAGATAATTCGATTATGCTTTCTTTAGGCCTTTCATCAAACCTAGATGTTTAACAAATGGATTGAAATCTTTATCCAAAAACAAGAGAGGCATTTTGTTTTCAATGCAGAAGGTTGCAATGATTACATCATTGGTTTTCCTGATCGTTATTCCTTTCTTTCTTAGCTTTCTGTAGTTCTCTGCTGCTTGTATGACTTGGGTGCTACCAAACATATCGTATTGGTCTAAAGCGCTTAAAGTTTTTTTAGCAAGTTTATAGTCTTTTTCGCTTTTAAAACCCTGTAAGATTTCTAGAAAAATAATATCTCCAATGGCAATTATTCCTTCACTAAGACCGGTGTCTAAGGCATCGGTGTGTTCATTTGCCACACCATTAAAATAGTCAATCCAGATACTGGTATCTGCAATTATCATTAACCCTCTCTCATTGCATCAAGATCGCCTTCCCATTTAATCTTGCCGCGCAAATCCCTAATAGCCTGCTGCTTTTCCCTTTTAATCAAAAGACGCAAACCAAGTTCAACAGCCTCCTTTTTAGTTTGTACACCAGAAGCTTTTAAGGCGTCTGCCATCAGTTTGTCATCAATTACAATGTTAGTTCTCATGAAACACCTTATGTGTATAAATATAAATAATATACACATCATGGTGCCGAAAGGAAATATTAAACAAGCAAGAAAAACATGATCTGGATACATACACCTTGGGCGAGCAGTTTTGGTATGAAGAATAAAAAATGAGCAAAATCGGCCGTTCCAGAAACTAAAGCTTCATTTGCAAAATCCCAAAACTGCTAACTTTTTGATAAATAGAGATATTTCAGAATTTAGCTCCTTATTCCTGAGGCAATCTTGGGCCCTTGTTCCTGGCGTTCTTGCTCCATTTACAAAAGTCAGAATAGTCTAGAGACAGCAATAAGTGCTTGAGCCTTAAAGGCTTTTGTAAAAGAATGAAAAAAACAACAAAAACAAATACGCGCTCGCGCCCCACTAGCAAGTGAAACCGCGAAGCGTGAATCAGCTGTTATGTGTATAAATGAAAATGGATGCAAGAAAATTACTCTTAATTAGTTGGCTTGGTGTTTTATTCATATTATTGGCTAGTGCATTTATTAGTCCGTATTTATTTATTGCGGTGATCCCATGGATGATATTTACATATTCAAAATTAATTAACTGTGCCTGTTCAAGCTGTGGTGATAATTTGGGTTCACATCTTCAAAATATGAATTTATTAACTGGTAAATGTTTAAAGTGTTCAAAGTAAATACACATAACCAGTTAATATTGTTGGACGCAGCAAAGCTGCGCCTCAAATTAAGGCGTTATGATTTTTAAAATATGAAAAAAATCGCAACGATAATCAGCATATTATTAATTCAAAGTTGTACATGGTTATCCATGGGGGATGGGGTGATGATGGTTTCAGGTGATGTTTCAGATTTTAGCGATAGCTCATGTCAACTAGAATTGTTGTCAGCAAACAGTAGTAAAAAAATTCTGCATTCGTTTGATGTGTCAGGTAAATTTAATCAAGATTTTACCATTTCACCAAATAAAAATGATTACATAGTCACCATCATATGCAATGAGAAAAACATCTTCACAAAAAGAATAACGTATCCAAATGATATTGGGGTGGGTGGCGTATTAAACGTTGGTATTTTAAAAACATAACCAGGCGCATGTGCAGTGGACTCGCTAACGCTCGCCTCACTGCTTGGCGTTAAATGGCCAAATGATGCTAAAGAATTTATTTAAAGGAATGGCGATTATATTTTTGGCGTTAGTCTTAATAGTTGGGTCTTATGTATTTTATTTGTGGGCAACGTACATAGATCAATCTGTAACGGAAGGAACCTTTTACGGTTATACAATAGGACAAAGTAAGCTAGAGGCTTTTGAAACGGTTAAGAACCAATATCAAAATAAAGAAATTACAGGCATTCATGTCTCAGAGCCTTTTCAGACGATTATACCAGAAGAGCAAAAATGGATATTGTTAGAGGCAAATGATTACTGGAAAGTATTTCCAACAAAAGAACAGTCATTCTTTGATAGCATTAATATAACGTTTGAAAATGACAAAATTATTGAAGTACAGAGGCGTAGGC
>JBECKS010000216.1:0-11539 GCA_040235395.1 Pseudomonadales bacterium
AAAGCCTCGTCGAAGTTGGCAGGGTCCATCTGGTAGGTCTTCTTGTCACCCTTGAGTTTGCTGGCAGAACCCACGGCATCCCTGAAAGGCCCGTAATAGGCAGAAGCATATTTTGCCGCATAAGAAAGAATCAGGGTGTTATGCATGTGCTCGTTTTCGAGCTGCTCACGAATGGCGCCAATGCGGCCATCCATCATATCGGAAGGCGCCACCACATCAGCACCAGCTTCAGCAAGGCTAAGTGCCTGCTTAACCAATACTTCTTTTGTTACATCATTCAATACATAACCACTGTCATCGATGATGCCGTCCTGCCCATGAGAGGTAAAAGGATCAAGCGCCACATCAGCAATCAAACCCAGTTCAGGTAATTCAGCTTTTAATGCGCGAAGGGCGCGCTGTGCCAGACCATCAGGGTTATAGGCTTCCCTACCGTCATCACTTTTCTGTTCATCATCCACCACAGGGAACAAGGCGAGGGCAGGAATACCAAGCTGATGTGCAAGGGTCGCGTCTTTTATAAGCTCATCAATGCTTACGCGTTCAATGCCCGGCATGGATGAAACCGCTTCACGTCGGCTGGTGCCTTCCGTGACAAAAACGGGATAAATCAAATCGGAAGCATGCAAGTGCGTTTCCTGCATCAGTGCTCTTGAGAAAGCCTTGGCGCGCATACGACGCATTCGGGTGCTTGGGAATTTTCCTAAACTCATGATGTTTTCTTATGCCTGTGAACGTGACTCAAAAGTATACGTGAAAGAGAGCAAATTATGCTAAGTTAGGCGACCTTTTTACAAGTTGTTTAATCATTAAGGAGCATACTATGAAGCTGGTTTCCGCAGAAGCATTGAAAGATTACGTTGGCAAGGAGTTAGGTAAAGGCGAGTGGCTTGAAATCAATCAGGATCGCATTAACGCATTCGCAGATGTCACCGAAGACCATCAGTTTATTCACGTGAATGAAGAACAAGCCAAACCCATTTTTGGTGGCACAATCGCCCACGGCTTTCTCACCCTTTCTTTATTAGTAAAACTGTCAGGCAGTGTGGAAGGCAACATTGTTCCTGAAGGCGTAAAAATGGGCATGAACTACGGCTTTGATAAAGTACGTTTCCTAAGCCCAGTACTTCGCGGTAAAAAAGTTCGCGCAGTGGCTGTGTTGAAGAGTGTTGATTTCAAGGATGGTGGAAGGATTCTTGTGAATGTTGAGTACACTGTTGAGATCGAGGGTGAGCCGAAACCAGCACTTATCGCAGAGTGGCTCACTATGTACTTTACTTAAGCCTATTGCGCTCGTTCAGGCTTTGTTGGACTTTGTTTCGAAATGCTCATTTATTCACATATAAACTCCGCTTTCTCAATAAAGTCCGCCTCGCCTGAACTTCGCTCATAACGGCTTAAGAACAATTGTCATTTCGAACATGCACAGCATGGAGAAATCTAGGTTTGAAAATTTTTCTGCTCAAGCTGCGCTCGTTACGGTTTAAAGACTTGAGCTGTTTGCGCCTCGACTAAACTGCGCTCACGACGCTCAAAATGTTTCATGTTTTGTCATGTCATTCCTGCGAAAGCAGGAATCCAGAATAAAATTAAATTAATAAGCAACATACGAAAAGCCAGTAACACGGCAAAGCTCGACGCAAAGGCGGAGCGTACAAGTAGTACGTGAGCACTTTAAGGAGAGCTTTAACAAAGTTAATGGCTTTTGCAGTTGTTGCGATGAGGCGATATGAGCAAACTCTTCGACATCCACTCACCCGAATCACTTGGCTTATCAAGCGCGCAACTTGCGCACATCGAAAAGCATTTACAAAGCCAATACATCGATAAAGAAAAAATTTCGGGCTGCAGTACTTTGGTCGCGCGCGGTGGAAAAGTCTGTTATTTCAAACAGCAAGGCTTGCGTGACATCGAACGCAACAAGCCTGTTGAAGAAGATACGCTCTTTCGAATTTATTCCATGACCAAGCCCATTACTTCAATTGCCTTAATGCAATTGCTGGAACAGGGTAAAATTTCCTTACACGATCCTGTGCATCGTTTCATTCCTGAATTCAAGAATCTTCGCGTTTTTAAAAGCGGCGCTTACCCGCTTTTTATTTCTGAACCTTGCAGAAAACACATGACCATTAAAGACCTGCTCATGCACACCTCAGGCTTAACTTACGATTTTCTGCGCGCTACTAACATCGATTACGCTTATCGCAAAAAGCATATTGGTTTTGCTCACGAGCAAAACACTTTGCAAACCATGATTGATGATCTGGCAAAACTGCCTCTGGAATTTGAACCGGGTGAGCGTTGGAATTATTCCGTGTCAGTTGATGTGATGGGTTACTTAATTGAAAAAATTTCTGGTGAAAGTCTTCCTGATTATTTTCAGAAAAATATTTTTGATCCTTTAGGCATGGTCGACACCAGTTTCAGCATCAGTGAAGAAAAACAGCCACGCTTTGCGTCTTGTTATTTTCGTGATTACAAAAAGCAATTAAAACTTCAAGACGATGGTCAGAACAGTGATTACAAAAATCGTGTTTTCTTTTCGGGCGGTGGCGGTTTGATTTCTTCCATGCATGATTACTGGCGTTTTTGTGAAGCCTTAAGAAATCGTGGTGAGCTAGATGGCAATCGCATTATCGGTTCACGCACCCTCGAATACATGACGCGCAATCATTTGCCTGATAATCAGGATATGTCTGTGTTCGCCACCGGTACCTTTAGCGAAACCGCTTACGAAGGTATAGGTTTTGGTTTGGGTTTTGCCTGCAAGGTTGATGGAGCAAAAAATGGCAACCTCGGTAGCGAAGGTGAATTTTTCTGGGGCGGTGCAGCCAGCACCATTTTCTGGGTAGATCCAAAAGAAGACCTGGTGGTGATTTTCATGACCCAGTTCATGCCATCACAAACCTTTAACTTTCGTGGTCAATTGCAATCCATCATCTATCCTGCCCTTATTGATTAATAAAGAGCCTGATTAAATCGCCTTAAAAAACTGCGTTTTAATCATAAATAGTAGTGTTTACTCATAGCCTTCTTTAAGGAAATCAGTATACTGCCGCCATTTTTCCCCCAGCTCAGGAATTGAGCTCGTAAAAAGACAGGCGCAACAGCATATGGCTAAGGCAGATAAGATCAGAAACATTGCAATCATTGCACACGTTGACCACGGTAAAACCACACTGGTTGATAAACTTCTTCAGCAATCAGGCACCTTTGGTGAGCGTGCTGAACTCGTTGAACGTGTCATGGATTCCAACGATCTGGAAAAGGAAAGGGGCATTACCATCCTTTCCAAGAACACAGCCATTCACTGGAAGGATTACCACATTAATATTGTCGACACCCCTGGCCACGCTGACTTCGGTGGTGAGGTAGAGCGCGTGATGTCCATGGTGGATTCCGTTCTTTTATTGGTGGATGCCGTTGATGGTCCCATGCCGCAAACCCGTTTTGTTACCCAGAAAGCCTTTGCCCGTGGTTTGAAACCGATTGTTGTCATTAACAAGATTGATCGCCCCGGCGCGCGACCTGATTGGGTGATGGATCAGGTCTTTGATTTGTTCGACAGCCTTGGTGCCAACGATGAGCAGCTGGATTTCCCTGTGATTTATGCCTCGGCATTAAATGGTTATGCCAGCGAAAGCCCTGAAGAAAATCCCGGCAACATGGAAGCCCTCTTTCAGGCAATCGTTGATAAAGTGCCAGCACCTGAAGTTGATATTGATGGCCCACTGCAAATGCAGATTTCCACCCTCGACTATTCTTCCTTTCTAGGCGTTATCGGCATCGGTCGTGTTACTCGCGGCAAGATTCGTGAGAAGTCACCTGTCAAAGTGATTGATAGAGATGGCGAAGTACGTAGCGGAAAAATCCTCAAACTCATGACCCACTTAGGGCTCGATAGAATTGATACTGCCGAAGCCACTGCAGGCGAGATTATCTGCATCACGGGTATTGATGGCCTGAACATTTCCGACACCGTGTGTGATCCAAACCATGTTGAAGCACTGCCAGCCTTATCAGTAGACGAGCCTACCGTGAGCATGACCTTTCAGGTGAATACTTCACCTTTCGCAGGGCAAGACGGCAAGCTGGTCACTTCAAGAAATATTCGTGAGCGTCTGGATCAGGAACTGATTCATAACGTAGCACTTCGTGTGGAAGACACAGGCAGCCCCGACAGATTCAAGGTGAGTGGTCGTGGTGAACTTCACCTTTCCGTCTTGATTGAAACCATGCGTCGTGAAGGTTTCGAGTTGGGGGTGAGTCGACCTGAAGTGATTTTCAGGGAAGTCGATGGCGAAACCCAGGAGCCTTTCGAAGATTTAATGGTAGATGTGCCTTCCGACTATCAAGGCGCCATTATGGAAGAACTGGGTCTTCGCAAAGCCCAGATGAAAGACATGATGCCTGATGGCAAAGGCCGCGTAAGGCTGGATTTTGTAGTGCCTTCAAGAGGCTTGATTGGTTTCCGTTCCCAGTTCCTTACCTTAACCTCAGGTAATGGCATTATGGCGAGCACCTTTTCACATTATGGCCCCATGCAATCCGAAGGCGCGGCAAGCCGCGTGAATGGCGTGCTGGTGTCTATGGTGCCTGGCAAGGCCATGGCTTTCTCGCTCTTTAATCTTCAGGAGCGCGGTCGTTTGTTGATAGATCCGAACATTGAAGTGTATGAAGGCATGGTGATTGGCATTCATTCCCGCGGTAACGATCTGGTGGTAAACCCCACCAAGAACAAGCAGTTAACCAACATGCGTGCCTCGGGTTCAGATGAAAACATCGTGCTGACACCGCCCATTCGTTTCAGCCTTGAACAGGCGCTGGATTTCATTGAAGACGATGAGCTGGTGGAAGTAACCCCCCAACACATTCGCATTCGCAAGAAATTACTCAAGGAACACGAACGTAAGCGCACCAGTCGTTCTGCTTAAATTGTGATTGAAGAATTTCGCAGCTTGCGTAGAGTTTGAACTCTATGATTCTGTATCCTGAAATTCGACCCTTTGACACCCATCGACTTAAGGTTGATGAAATCCATGAGTTAGCCATTGAAGAAAGTGGTGTGCCTCATGGTATTCCTGTCATTGTTCTGCACGGTGGCCCCGGTGGTGTGTGCCTGCCTTTGCATCGTCGTTTTTTTAATCCGGAAAAATATCGCATCATTCTTTTTGACCAACGCGGCGCTGGTCGTTCACGCCCCCACGGCGAATTAAAGAATAACAATAGTCAGACGCTGGTTGCCGACATTGAAAAAATTCGCGTGCATTTAGGTTTGGAAAAAGTCATGTTGTTTGGCGGTTCCTGGGGCGCAACACTTGCACTGCTTTATGCGCAGGCTTATCCAGATAATGTTATTGCCATGGTACTGCGTGGTGTTTTTCTCGCCAGAAAAAAAGACATGGACTGGTTATATAAAGAAGGTGCGAATCGTTTCTTCCCCGATGCCTGGGAAAATTTTCTTAAACCCATTTCAGAAAACGAACGCCACGACTTAATAGCCGCTTACTATCGCCGTTTAACGGGCAGTGATGATCTTGCAAGACGTGCTGCTGCAAAATCGTGGTCGGGCTGGGAAGCAGAATGTTCAACCTTGCGACCTAATCTTAATTTGATTGATGAATTCACATCGAGTAGACGTGCATTAAGTCTCGCGCGTATCGAAAGTCATTTTTTCATGAACGATTGTTTTATCGAAGACAACCAGATTCTCGACAACATGGAAAGCATTCAACATATTCCGGGTGTGATTGTTCACGGACGTTATGACATGGTGTGCTCATTGGAAGCATCGCACAGTTTGAACGGCGCCTGGCTTAAATCTGAATTGCATGTGGTGCGCGATGCCGGGCATGCATCCACCGAACCGGGCATTGTCGATGCGCTGGTGCGCGCAACCGATAACTTCGCCAAACAATTTGGAGTGGCAAGTTGAAGGCACTGATACAACGTGTGTCTTCTGCACAGGTAAGTGTTTCAGGTGAAGTGGTAGGAAAAATCGATCAAGGTTTGCTGGTGCTTCTGGGTGTTGAAGCCAGCGACAACGAAGCCACTGCCAATAAGCTGCTGGAAAAATTATTACGCTATCGTGTGTTCAATGACGATCAGGGGAAAATGAATCTCTCGCTTCAGGATATTTCAGGCGGCATGTTAGTGGTATCGCAATTCACCTTGGCAGCTGATACCAAAAAGGGTTTACGCCCCAGCTTCAGTTCTGCAGCAGCACCCGAGCTGGCAGAAAAACTCTATCTTTACTTTCTTGAGCAGGCGAAATTAGCTCATCAGCCCGTAGCAAGCGGTATTTTTGCCGCAGATATGCAGGTTTCCCTCGTAAACGATGGGCCAGTCACTTTTTTAATAGACGCATAAAACGCTTTTAGGAAAGACATTTCAAGCCACGCGGCTTACAATAAAGCCCTTTCACTAAAGCCTTTTTATAGTTAGTCAATCATGTCTGAACAAGATAAAACCCATTTCGGTTACAAAGAAGTTGCTGTCGAAGATAAAGCCAAAATGGTGGGTCAGGTTTTTCATTCTGTTGCTGCGCAATACGATTTAATGAATGACCTGATGTCCTTCGGCATTCATCGCATCTGGAAACGTATCACGCGCGAACTTTCCGGTTTGCGTCCGGGTCATCGCGTGCTTGATCTTGCAGGTGGTACCGGTGATTTAAGCATGCTGTTTTCTGATGTGGTAGGTGAGAAGGGTTTAGTGGTGCTTTCCGATATTAATGAATCCATGCTCACGGTGGGCAGAGATCGTTTAACCGACAAAGGTTATTTGCAGAATATTCAATATGCTTTGTTAAACGGCGAGCAATTGCCTTTTGCCGATAACAGTTTCGATTTGATTTCCATTGGTTTTGGTTTACGTAATTTCACTGATAAAGAAAAAGCACTGCGTGCCATTTATAACTGTTTAAAACCTGGCGGACGTTTACTGGTGCTGGAATTTTCAAAACCTACCAACCCCTTATTGGAAAAAGCCTACGATGTGTATTCTTTTTCCGTGATTCCAAAAATTGGAAAATTCGTCACCAACGATGCCGACAGCTATCAGTATCTTGCCGAATCCATTCGCAAGCATCCTGATCAGGAAACCTTGAAAGCCATGATGGAAGATGCAGGTTTTGAAGATTGTGAATATTTCAACATGACGGGCGGCATCGTTGCTGCCCATCGTGGATTTAAATACTAGCCCGAGGTAATTATTAGCCCGTGGTAATTAATAGGAAGCAAGATGAATCCCTTGGAAAATGGTTTAGGAAAACTTGAAGTAAAACAGTTATTGCTCTCAGGCATTGAAGAACTTTGCAATCGCGCACTGCAATACGATGAAGCCTCATGTCTTGCCTTTGAAGAATTGTCAGGCGCATCGATTTTTGTTGAAAGCAAACTACCTGTGATTCAGGCAGATTTTAATTTCTATATTCTTTTTTGTGACAACGGCATCATTCTTTCTTCGCAATATGAACATGAAGCCGATGCAGAAATTCATGCAGCCAACTTTCAAACCGTGGCGCGTTTTCTGTCAGGTCGTTCAGCGCTTGGTAGAAAGAACGAAGGCAGGTTAATGATTCATGGTGATCTGGAATTAGTCGATACGTTTCAGAATATCCTCACCGAACTGGAAATCGATTGGGAAGAACCGCTTTCGCAATACACCGGTGATATCGTCGCCCACGAAGTGCATCGCATGGTGAATGATGCCGGTAAACTTATCAAGAAAGCCAGCGACTTTATTGAAAACGACTTGGAAGACGCGCTCAATAATATAAGTGAACGTTTTTTCAAAACCAGAAAACCCTTCCGACCTCAAAAAAGAAGTGTCAGCACAGCAGGAAATAAAAGCAGTGCTAGAAAAGAAAGCAAAGATATAAAAAGCTTTGAAGATGAAATAACTGAAATAGAAAGCATGCAACAGCAAGCAGAAGAAGCGCTATCGAAGATAAACCTTAACGATGCTGGTCAGGCAGGCACAGGAAAACAGTAATCATGGTTCTCTTGCGCTTCTTACAGATTGTTCATGTGTTTGCGCTTTATCATCTCGATGAATTCCTCAAGCCGCTGCCTTACAGTTTTATTCTGCGACTGTTAATTAAATTCCACCCGTCTTACTGGCTTCATTATCTATCGGGCAAAGGCATGTACAGTCTTAACGAACGTGCACGTCTGGCGCTCATTCAGCTAGGCCCTGTGTTTATCAAGCTTGGGCAGTTACTGGCAACACGCAGGGATTTATTACCTGATGAACTTGCCGATGAACTCGAACAACTCACCGAAAAGGTGCCACCTTTTGATAGTAAAATTGCCATGGCAATTCTTGAACAGGAACTCGGTGAAAAGAAAAGCCAGTACTTTGCTTCCATTGATGAAAAACCACTGGCTTCAGCTTCCATTGCGCAAGTACATGCCGCGGAATTAAAAACAGGCGAGCAAGTGGTGTTGAAGATTCTTCGCCCGGGTATGGAAAAGACCGTAAAGCGCGACGTAGATTTAATGGCATGGTTTGCAGACACTATTGAAAACATTATTCCCGAAGCGCAATTGTTTTACTTAAGTGAACTGGTAGAGAACTATCGCGAAATCATTTTTGGTGAAATGAATCTCTATCGCGAAGCCGCCAATACCATCAAGATGCGCAAGAACGCGTTGCAACATAACTATTTATATATTCCAAAAGTCTATCTGGAGCTTTCTACCCGCAAAGTCATGTGTCTTGAATTGATTCATGGCATTCCCGTCAATCAGGCAGCTAAAATTCAGGCACAAGGCACTGATTTAAAGAAACTCGCCGAAAACGGCGTAAAGATTTTTTTCACGCAGGTGTTTAAAGACAACTTCTTTCACGCCGACATGCACCCAGGCAATATTTTTGTAAACACCGTTAATCCAGAAGCCAATCAGTATGTGTCGGTTGATTGCGCCATTTCAGGTAGCCTCAGCCGTGAAGACCAGCTCTTCCTTGCGCAGCAACTACTAGCGCTAATTCAGAAAAACTATTTCAAGAACGCCCAACTTTTAATTGATGCAGGTTGGGTGCATAAGGATATTCATAAAGAAGAGCTGGCGCTCAGGCTTCAGAAAATCGTTGAACCGATTTTTGATCAGGCAATGAGCGACATTGATTTCGCACCGATACTGCTTGAGCTTTTTGCCATGGCGCGTGAATTTCATATACACATTAATCCGAATTTTCTTTTATTCCAGAAAACCCTTATTCATATCGAAGGTTTGGGCAAGCAGTTATACCCTGAACTCAATGTGTGGGAAGTGGGTAAGCCCTTGTTAGAAGAATGGGTCAGGGAACTCTTAAGCCCAACAGCGCTTGCGAATGCTATAAAAGAAACAGCACCCGAGATGCTTCGCCAGTTACCTGAAATTCCCGCACTGGTGTTTCAGGCGCTCAACCAACTTAAAGACGGTAATCATCTGCGTGAAGAAGAAATTGCAGACCTTATGTATGAAATCGAACAGCGCAATCGTTCAAGAAGTCGCGCACTCTTGTTGCCTGTAGGTTTGATTGGCGCAGCCGCTTGGTTGCAGTGGGGGGTGAGTGTAAGCAGCATGGGTAGTGGCGCGTTGATTTTGTCGGGCTTAGGGGTTAGCTTACTCCTCTACCAAATACTAAGAAGATGAATAACTAACTACGTTGTTTCTACGGCGTTAAAAAATATTCTCAAAATACTCATTTACCCTTTGTAAACTCCGTTTTTTCGAATATTTTTAGCCTTGTATAAACTGCCTCGCTGACGTTATTCAGTAGTTGGTTAAAATGCGTAAAACAAGCTGAATTGAGTGATAGAAACAATGGATAAATGGTTAAACGAGGTCGAGTGGAATGAAGAGGGTTTAGTGCCCGCTATCGCTCAGGATGTTTCTTCCAAACGCGTATTAATGATGGCGTGGATGAATCGCGAAGCCCTTGAGCTTTCCGTAAAAGAAGGCAGAGCCATTTACTGGTCACGAACGCGCAACAAACTCTGGCGCAAGGGTGAAGAGTCGGGCAACGTGCAAACACTCAAGAATGTGTATCTCGATTGTGATGGCGACACCATTGTTCTCGAAGTAGAACAGCAAGGTGGCATTGCCTGCCACACCGGCAGGGAAAGCTGTTTTTTCAAAATGCTGGAAAATGGCAAGTGGCACATTGCCGAAGGCGTGATTAAAGATCCTGATGAGATGTATAAGAAATGAGTGAAATCGAATTAACACAAGTGCTCAAGCAACTTGATGCAGTATTAGAACAACGCAAAAGCGCATCAGCCGATTCCTCTTATGTGGCTAGCCTGCACGCCAAAGGCTTAAACAAGATTCTTGAAAAGGTTGGCGAAGAAGCTACCGAAACGATTCTTGCCGCCAAGGATGCAGCAAAGGGTGGCGAACTCAATAAGGTGGTCTACGAAACTGCCGACCTCTGGTTTCACACCTTAGTGATGCTTTCCAATCTAGGCGCAAGTTCTGATGATGTGCTTAAGGAGCTCGCACGACGTTTTGATTTGTCGGGTTTGGAAGAGAAGGCCAATAGAAATAAATAAAATAATAAGTGATGTTTACAAGTGGGATGTTTCGACTAAATCTGAAATATCAATAACAAGAACTGCCTAGGGAGGGTGGAGCATGAAATGGAAGTTTTTAAAACACTTAAACCCGGTGAGCCTGGCACAAAGCGTCTTTGTAGAGAATATGGCGATCAGCTTGTAAATGTTCGCTATCGAAAAGGTACAGACCCGAATCGAATCTACACCACCGTAGAAATTATTGTAGATTCAAGAATTTATCACCCAGGGCTTACCCATGCGCCCGTTGCTTCAAAAAGGGAAACACAACGGTTCCCTATCTGGGTGAAATTCGATGAAGTTGAATTAAGGCAGAAGGTAAAAGAAGCTGGAGGGAAGTGGGATATGGGCAAAAAGGTGTGGTATTTAAGTTATAAAAAAATTGCCGAACTAAACTTAAAGAACAGAATTACAAACATTTGAATGGCTACATTTGCACATGATATGGTCAGGTTTAAACATAAGTGGCTAAGGATGGACATTATGCCTAAATCCAGACTTTGCCTCAGAATCAGCTGTTATAAGTCGTTTTCAAAATGAAGATATACATTAATAGATGGAAATTTTTGCTTATTTCTTTTGTGTCCATTTTGCCACTACTTTTATTGATGTTCGGCTTAATTAGCATTAAGTCAGGTGGTATAGCAAATATAATGGTGGGGTTGATTGCATTGACGCCAATATATTTAATGGCAATGTTTTGTATTAAACCAAGAATTGAATTAGAGAATAATAAGCTAATATATAGAACACCATTAAATCAAAAAGTAACGTTAACTGATTTTAATACAATTGATGTATTTATAAACAAACAAGATATTCTTTTTAGATTTGAGCCAAATATAGAAAAAATAGCATCGCTATTTTATATCGATGAAAAAAACAAAATAGAAATTGCTAAAGCAATTGAAAATGAGAATTTTAAAACAGTTAAAAACAACTTATAACAAGGCAAGGCAGCAGGGACTCACTAAAGTT
>JBECKS010000242.1:0-26484 GCA_040235395.1 Pseudomonadales bacterium
CAAGCTAAATATCAGGACGATGATACTGAATATTTCTGTCCATCAGGATTAAGCGATGTTCAGGAAAAAGAAATTCAACAACAGGCGCTTGCCGCTTTTCAAGAACTTTCCTGTTCTGGATGGGGAAGAGTTGATTTTATAAAAGGTCAGGACCAGAAATTTTATTTACTTGAGGTAAACACAGTGCCTGGTTTAACCAGCCATAGTCTAGTTCCTATGGAAGCAAAGGTGAAAGGCATGGATTTCCCTAAACTGATTGTTCGCATTCTTGAAACATCACTGTCTGAGTCGGAGCGTTGATATGGAAATTTATAAGCCAAGACAGGAACGTGTAAGAGAAAAGCAGAAGCGTAGGAAATCAAAAAGTCCTCGCGGTGCTGTCATCAGGAATACGCAAGTAACTCAGGAATCATGGTTACTAAGAACGAGAAAAAATATTTCTGACACGATGAGTGAAATTGAGAGACTCACAGGTTTTGTTAATAAATGGGTTCTACTTGGATTTTTTGCCTTGGTGATTGCGAGCGCTCTCTGGACATCAATGGGTTCATTGAAAGCAGAAATGCCAATAGAAAAAGTTAGTGTTAAGGGTGATTTTTTCCAACTGGATAAAAACCGTCTTGAAGAAACGTTGGCGCCTTTAGTAGGAACTAATTATTTCGATCTTAATATTCAGGCTATCAAGAATACTTTGCTGGAATTTGCGTGGGTTCAATCTGTTGAAGTCAGAAAGGTTTGGCCAGCACAGCTTGAGGTGATTGTGGTTGAGAACAAGGCGATTGCAGCTTGGGGTGTTGATGCCTTGGTCAATGAACGAGGTGAAGTATTCAGGCCGGAAGGTATAAACCGTGATGCGCTTGGTGCAATTCCTGATTTGGATGGTAATGACAAACAAAGTGAACTGGTTCTGGAAACCTATGCGCAGTTGGCAGAAATGAGCGCCACACACCAACTAAAAATCAGCGAATTTTCTCTGGTTTCAAATGGTTTCTGGCGATTGCGTTTTGAAAATGGTCCTGAACTTTCGATGACACGAGGAAGGGAAAGAGAATCCATGACGGTTTTTCTGAAAGCTTATGAGCACGCATTCAAACCAAAAGGTACAACGCTCGCGCGAGTGGACTTACGTTACAACAATGGTTTTGCAGTGGAGTTTTCCAAACCGGGTGAAGATCAGCTTGCAGTAAAAACCAAATCAAATTCAAACCAGACAGGTAAAGGCAATGGCTAATACTAACGAAGAAACAGTAATTGTTGGTCTTGATATTGGCACATCAAAGGTAGTTGCCATTGTAGGAAAGATAAATGCTGATAACACCATTGAGGTTATTGGCATCGGTTCAAATCCTTCACGGGGATTAAAAAAAGGCGTGGTGGTTAACATTGATTCTACTGTGCAATCGATTCAACGCGCCATTGAAGAAGCTGAATTAATGTCAGGAACACAAATTCATTCTGTTTATTGTGGCATTGCAGGGAGTCATATCAGGAGTATGAATTCCCACGGTATTGTTGCTGTCGCTGATAAGGAAGTGGTGAAGGCAGATATCGAACGTGTCATTGATGCTGCACAAGCGGTTGCCATTCCAGCAGACCAGAAAATTCTTCACATTCTTCCCCAGGAATATGTCATCGATATGCAGGACGGAGTGAAAGAACCTGTTGGCATGTCGGGTGTTCGTCTTGAAGCTAAAGTGCACTTGGTAACCTGTGCAGTGAATGCGGCACAGAATATTGAAAAATGTGTGCGCCAATGTGGTTTGGAAGTTGATGACATCATTCTAGAGCAGCTTGCTTCAAGTTATGCAGCCTTAACCGATGACGAAAAAGAATTGGGTGTGTGTATGGTGGATATTGGTGGCGGCACAACCGATATTGCGATTTTCACTGAGGGTGCTATTCGACATACCGCCGTGATTCCAATTGCTGGCGATCAGGTAACCAATGATATTGCCATGGCCTTGAGAACACCTACGCAGTATGCAGAAGAAATCAAGATTAAATATGCCTGCGCATTAACACAGCTTGCCGGTCCTGATGAAACCATCAAGGTACCCTCAGTTGGTGATCGCCCTGCGCGTGATCTTTCGAGACAGGCTTTAGCTGAAGTGGTTGAGCCACGTTATGAAGAATTATTCACACTGGTTCAAGCTGAATTACGACGTAGTGGTTTTGAAAGTCTAATTGCTGCTGGCGTTGTGTTAACAGGCGGCACATCAAAAATGGAAGGCGTTGTTGAACTGGCGGAAGAGATTTTTCATGTGCCGGTACGTTTAGGTTATCCAACAGATGTGGGTGGCTTACGGGATGTGGTTGAAAACCCAATCTATTCGACGGGTATCGGTTTGTTGAAATACGCCCAGAAACAGTTACGTGAGCAAGGTCCAAAAACAAACGAAGTAGGTATGAGCAATATTATTGACTGGATAAAGAATTTTTTTAAAAACAATTTATAGAATTTTGAATATTTTCTTTTTTTAAAGGAAATATTTGAAGTAAGTGCGAAAGCAGTAAGAAGTAAAAGAAACAAATAAGCAGTAAAACCGAGAGAGAAATAACAGCAACATAATCATTAACAATAGCGTTAACCTGGAGAAATAAAATGGCAAAATTTGAAATCATTGATAACGTACCAGAGAATGCGGTCATCAAGGTAGTTGGTGTCGGCGGTGGCGGTGGTAACGCCGTAAATCATATGGTGATCAGTAATGTCGAAGGCGTTGATTTTATTTGCGCCAACACTGACGCTCAGGCTCTTAAGGGACTAAATGCCAGAACGACCTTGCAGTTGGGTGGTGAAATCACCAAAGGTTTGGGTGCAGGTGCCAATCCTGAAATGGGTCGACAAGCAGCATTGGAAGACAAGGAGCGTATTTCAGATGCTCTGTCAGGCGCTGACATGGTATTCATTACTGCTGGCATGGGTGGTGGAACAGGAACAGGTGCTGCACCGATTGTTGCTCAGGTTGCTAAGGAAATGGGCATTCTGACCGTTGCTGTGGTTACTAAACCTTTTCCTTTCGAAGCTAGAAAGCGTATGAAAATAGCTGAACAGGGAATAGAGGAACTCTCTCAATATGTTGATTCACTCATCACCATCCCTAACGAAAAGCTGTTAACAGTGCTTGGAAAAGACACCAGTCTTTTACATGCTTTTGAAGCAGCTAATAACGTACTGCTTGGTGCGGTTCAGGGCATTGCTGATTTGATTATTCGTCCAGGTTTAATCAACGTTGACTTTGCGGATGTTAGAACAGTGATGTCAGAAATGGGCATGGCCATGATGGGAACGGGCTCTGCAAATGGTGAAAACCGAGCTGTTGAAGCAGCTGAAGCAGCTATTCGCAGCCCCTTGCTTGAAGATATCGATATTCAAGGTGCAAGAGGCATATTGGTAAACATAACAGCTGGTGAAGACCTGTCTTTGGGCGAGTTCTCAGCAGTGGGTGATACCATTGAAGAGTTTGCTTCTGAAAATGCAACGGTAGTGGTTGGCACTGTTATTGATCCATCTATGGGTAGTGATATGAAGGTCACCGTGGTTGCCACAGGTATCGGTGAACCTGTGAAATTAGTGGTTGATAACAGACCGGTACCCGTTAGTCATAGTACTGGTGAAGTGGACTACGGTGCCCTGGATCGTCCTACTGTGATTCGCAAACAGGGCAGTGCTATGGCAGCGGGCGTGTCTAATCGAGCTGAAAGTATGGATTACCTTGATGTACCTGCTTTCCTTAGAAAACAGGCTGATTGATAGAAGCGCTTGGTTCAAGCGCTTCTGCGTTTGTTAGCTGGCTTAACATGACTGAATTTGGAATCTCTGGTAGTATCGCTGCCCTCGGTTTCCACTCTAAAAAGGTGGAAAGTCGCTGTTGGTTGATGCTGGAATATCCCTTCTTTGTGTACCTTGTTTAAGTCTATGTTAAGGCTCATGATGGTATTCAACACCACAGTCATCAAAATCATCTGGTTTCATTCATATAGTTTTAGCTCGTTGGAAAGTTTTTCATGATCAAACAGCGTACTGTCAGGAATATCATTCGCGCCAAAGGAGTTGGTTTGCATACAGGTCAGGATATTTATCTCACCCTCAGACCTGCACCTGTGGATTCGGGCATTATTTTCAGACGTGTTGACCTGGATCCGGCTGTAGAAATTCCAGCAATAGCTGAAAATGTTGGTGAGACAACACTTTCAAGCACCATCATGAAGGATGACGTAAAAGTTTCTACCGTCGAGCATTTACTCTCAGCAATGGCGGGTTTGGGAATCGATAATGCCTATGTGGATGTCAGTGCACCTGAAGTTCCTATTATGGATGGAAGTTCTGGTCACTTCGTATTCCTTTTACAGTCTGCTGGTATTCATGAACAGGAAGCGCCCAAGAAATTTATTCGTGTTAAGAAACCCATTCATGTGAAAGGTGATGATAAGGAAGCACAATTTCTTCCTTTTGAAGGATTCAAGGTTTCTTTCACCATTGAATTTGATCACCCTGTTTTTAAGGAACGTCCCAAACAGGCAAGTGTCGATTTTTCAAGCACATCATTTGTCAGGGAAGTCAGTCGTGCCAGAACTTTCGGTTTTATGCGTCAGATGGATGAACTGAGAGCAAATAATCTGGCGTTAGGGGTAAGCCTTGATAATGTAATCGCTGTGGGCGATGAAGCCATTGTGAATGAAGATGGTTTCCGAAGTGAGGATGAATTTGTTAAACACAAGATGCTTGATGCTATTGGTGATCTTTATCTTCTAGGCTATAGCCTGATTGGCGAGTATGTGGGCCATAAATCTGGCCATGAATTGAATAACAAATTGTTAAGAACGCTTCTTGCTGATAAAGAAGCTTGGGAGCTGGTAACCTTTGAAGATGTAAATAGCTCTCCCATTTCCTATATGCAACCAGTGTTGATGACTGACGACGCGGGTTAGTCCTTCTCTTTACCTTTTTCATGCCTCTCATGTGATGCAAGACGCATGAGGATTCTACTTAATTCAGGATTGCTGACGTGCTCTGCAGTTTCCCTGAGTAATGCGGCGTTGCTGTGACTGATCTTTCTCAAGGCAGCATGTTTAATGCGCTTTTTTGTATACATGGGCCTGACCTGAACCTTTAGCTCCTTGTATGTGCTGTGCTCTCTATTATTGATTTCCTTAATGATGTCTGTGCTCATCATTCTTAGGCGGGTAGCCACACTGGCTGAACTGGAGTTGAGAGTCAGGCAAGCTGTGTCAGAAATAACGACAAAAAAGCTGTTTTCTGGCAAGCCTGTAAACTCACGGATGAAGCCAGTAAGTTGATTGTCCTTCTGGACTCTTTTTACCAAATCTTGCAGTCCATCCCCATTTTTAAGCCGCTTGTCTAGGGAAAGAAAAGTTTTTCGTGAGGTATCCTGTAGCATGGTCTTCCTTTTCGGGAAACTGTATTCATCAAACAATAATAACCCAGTACAGCCCTATTCAAACATGAAGTTGATTTTCATCACAAGCGCCAAAAGTCGCCACGCGAGATATGAGTTCCATAAGCACAGTCTTGTGCTTATTGCTCTTGTTTGGCTGTGCCTACCTGTTGCTATTGGGGTGCTCAGTTATTACCTCAGTTATCGCTTTGAAAATCCTCAAGTAAGTGCAGTGATTGCAGAACATTGGAAAAAGGAAGTCCAGGGCAATAGAGAGGCCTTGATGGCTCTAAAGGACTCAGCTGATACTAAATTCCAGGCCTATACCTTGTCGCTCGCCGAAGCGCAGTCAAGACTCATAAGGTTAGAGGCTCTTGCACAGAAATTGGCCAAGTCTTCTAACTTGAATAAAGGTGAGTTCGATTTTAACCAACGACCAGCTGTGGGCGGTTTGTCAGATGCTCAGGAGTCAGAGGCATTTGCCAAACCTGAATTCTCTGTTGCCATGGATGATTTACTGAAGCAGCTGGATGAAAGGGAAACACAGTTGAATGTTCTTGAGAGCTTGTTGAATAATAAAAACCTTGAAAAAGAAGTATTTCTGGCTGGAAGACCGATTAAAAAAGGTTGGATGTCTTCTTTTTTTGGAAAACGCCTGGACCCTTTTTCAGGAAAACTGGCACAACATAAGGGCCTGGACTTTGCTGGCAAGGAGAATGCTGAAATTATAGCAGTGGCTTCTGGCGTGGTTACCTGGAGCGGTGATCGTTATGGTTACGGTTTGATGGTTGAGATAGATCATGGCGGTGGGTTTAAAACTCGCTATGCCCATAACAAGGAAAACCTAGTGAAGGTTGGAGATATTGTCCGCAAGGGGCAAACTTTAGCGCTAATGGGTAGTACAGGTCGATCTACGGGTCCTCATACGCATTTTGAGGTATTGAAGAACGATCGGCAGATTAATCCGGAACGCTATGTCTATAGGGAAAGGAACTGATAAGCGCGTTTGAGCCTGATTTAATTTCCTCTTATTTCAATAGCATTTTCATCGTATATATCAAGGGATTAGCCCTAGCGAATGCGCGTCCATTCCGTGTAAAATATCGCACCATTCACGCAGTTAAATCTTGACTGCAAACACTCATTTTTTACCTCACTTGAAGCACAGCGCATGATTGTAAATGCCCTTAAACGCGTTTTTGGTACCAAGAACGATCGCGAACTGAAACGAATCCAGAAAATTGTTGATCAGATTAACGCTCAGGCAGAAAGCGTTGCGGCCTTAAGTGATCAAGCCCTTCGTGCCAAAACGGAAGAGTTCAAGGGGGCATTGAAAAACGGTAAGACACTTGATGACATTCTTCCAGAAGCTTTTGCTTGTGTTCGCGAGGCTGCAACACGAGCCATAGGTTTAAGGCATTACGATGTGCAGTTGGTTGGTGGTATCGCACTCCATGAAGGACAGATCGCCGAGATGCGTACAGGTGAAGGTAAAACACTCGTGGCAACCCTGGCAGCCTATCTTAATTCCTTGCCTGATGGTGGTGTTCATGTGGTAACGGTGAACGATTATCTTGCAAAGCGTGATGCTGAGTGGATGAAACCTGTTTATGAATTTCTTGGATTAAGTGTCGGGGTGGTTTTGTCTGATCAGGGACCACAGGAAAAACGGACAGCTTACGAATCAGATATCACCTATGGAACCAACAACGAATTTGGTTTCGATTTTCTGAGAGACAACATGGCTTTCAGTACGTCTGGTCGTTTTCAGGGAAATCTTAATTTTGCCATTGTTGATGAAGTGGATTCCATTCTGATTGACGAGGCAAGAACACCATTGATTATTTCGGGTGCGGTTGAAGACAGTTCCGCAACGTATAAAAAAATTAATACCATTATTCCAAGGCTACAACAGCAGGCTTATGCCGAGAAAGAACAGCTTGCCATACCAGAAGGCAAAGACGGCTACATTAAGCGAGCTGATTACGTTATTGATGAAAAAAACCGTTCGGTTGAATTAACAGAACAAGGTCATGTAAAAATTGAAGAAGCCTTGAGAGAGATAGCTCTGCTCGACGAATATGACAGTCTTTATTCCGCTGTTAATCTTGGTTTACTGCACCATGTGCATGCTGCCCTTAAAGCGCACAAGATTTTCCAGAAAAATGTTGATTACATTGTTCAGAATAAACAGATTGTGATTGTGGATGAGCATACGGGCAGAACCATGCCTGGCCGTCGATGGTCAGATGGTATTCATCAGGCGATTGAGGCAAAGGAAGGTGTGCCTATTCAGAATGAATCCCAAACCCTGGCATCAACGACTTTCCAGAATTATTTTCGTTTGTATAGCAAACTGTCTGGTATGACGGGAACAGCAGATACAGAAGCTGCCGAGTTCAAGCAGATTTACAATCTTTCTGTGTTGATGATTCCTACCAATAAACCCATGATTCGGAAGGATGTGGAAGACCTGATTTATCTCAATCAGAAAGACAAGTTCAATGCGATTGTTGAAGATGTAAAGGATTGTCTTGAGAAGCAGTCTCCCGTTCTGGTTGGAACTGTATCCATTGAAACCTCTGAATTGCTTTCTAGTGTGCTTAAAAAAGAAGGCATCAAGCATCAGGTATTGAACGCAAAATTTCACAAACAGGAAGCGGAAATCATAGCGCAGGCAGGTAGACCCGGTGTGGTTACCATCGCAACCAATATGGCAGGACGTGGAACGGATATCGTTTTGGGTGGTAACTGGGAAGCAGAAGTTGCCCAGATGGAAAATCCAACGGAGTCAGACATTGCGCTTATAAAAACTGAGCAAAAGCAAAGACAGAAGCAGGTGCTTGAAGCAGGTGGTTTGCAAATTATTGGTACAGAAAGGCACGAAAGTCGTCGTATCGACAACCAGCTACGGGGGCGTTCTGGAAGACAGGGTGACCCTGGTGCTACGCGTTTCTATCTTTCCCTTGAAGATGATTTGATGCGACGTTTCGCTTCCGAAGGCATGAGAAAAATGATGCAGAATATTGGCATGGAAGGAGAAGTGATTCAGCACCGCTGGGTTACTCGTGCAATTGAAAATGCACAGAAAAAAGTGGAAGCAAGAAACTTTGATATTCGTAAATCCTTACTTGAATACGATGATGTTGCTAATGATCAACGTCTGGTGATTTATCAGCAGCGTAAGGAAATTCTTGAGGCAGATGATATTAGTGAAAATATTTCTGCTATTCGGGAAGATGTCGTTGAAAATCTTATGTCCAATTTTATTCCAATGGGCAGTGTTGATGAGCAATGGGATATTGATGGGCTTGATGAAGAATTGAAGAAGGAATTTAACATTAATTTATCTATCGCTCAGTTCAGGACTCAGAATCCAAAGGCTGGCGAGGAAGAGATACTTCAAACAATACTTGCGGCACTTTCTGATGTTTATACTCAGAAAGAGGCTCGTTATGGCGCCAAGGTGATGCGCGCCTTGGAAAAACAGATCATGCTTGAGGTTCTTGACCGTCAGTGGAAAGAACACCTTGCGAGAATGGATCACCTAAGACAGGGTATTGGTTTACGTGGATATGCCTCAAAAAATCCAAAACAGGAATATAAGAAAGAGGCCTTTGAGTTATTTCAGGGTTTGCTTGAAACCATTAAATATGAAGTGACTCAGTTGCTAACGATTGTGCAGATTCGGGATGCACATGATGTGGAATTAATGCAAGAGAAAATGGAAGAAGCATCGGCGCATCAGGAAATGAAGCTGGAGCATGAGTCAGCATCTGCCTTGGATGATGAGAGTGAGGAGGCAAATACTAATGCCAAGGAGCAAGTTCCACAGACTTTCGTGCGTGAAGAAGCAAAGGTAGGCAGAAACGAACCGTGCCCTTGCGGCTCAGGGAAAAAATATAAGCAATGTCATGGGAAATTAGCTTAAATGAGTACAACTTCGTTTTTGGTTTCGGAAACCTTGCTTCCTGTTCAAGGGGTTCGTCTTGCGAGTGTTAATGCAGGAATACGTTATGCAAATCGTCATGACCTTAGCCTGATTGAAATCTGTGAACATGCATCTGTCTCAGCGCAGTTTACACTTAATGCATTTTTTGCAGCGCCTGTAAAAGTAGCAAAGCAACATCTAGCTGAAAGAAACAAAAAACAGAAAAGCTATTTGCTGATTAACTCTGGGAATGCCAATGCGGGAACTGGTGAACCCGGTTATCAGGCAGCCTTGCTTACCTGCGAAATGTTGTCTGAAGGTTTTGGCGTAAGCAGTGAGCAGGTCTTACCTTTTTCAACAGGCGTTATTGGACAAGCCTTACCTGTTGAAAAATTTGAAAAGGGAATCGCGGAATTATGCACTTCTGACTTGAAAGAAGATGCCTGGCATGATGTTGCCAAGGCTATCATGACAACCGATACCCGTGAAAAAGGTTATTCATTAAGCCTTGAGTTAGATGGCAAAAAAGTAGTGATAACAGGTATTGCTAAAGGTTCGGGGATGATAAAACCGAACATGGCAACCATGTTGGCTTACATCGCTACCGATGCTGAGGTCGAACAGTCTTTGCTTGATAAAATCATCAGTAAAATCAGTAATCAATCCTTTAACTGTATTAGTGTCGATGGTGATACATCAACAAATGATGCCTTTGTATTGATTGCTACCGGTAAAAGTGGTGTAGAAATAAAAGAAGACTCTTCCGAATTTCATGTGTTTTGCGATGCCCTGAAAAAGCTTGCTGTGCATTTGGCTCAGTCTATTGTTCGTGATGGCGAGGGAGCCACCAAATTCATGGAAGTTTTTGTAGAGGGAGGAGTAGATTATGAGGAATGTAAGGAAGTGGCCTATACCATTGCTCATTCTCCCTTGGTAAAAACAGCCTTCTTTGCAAGTGACCCTAATTGGGGACGGATTCTTGCAGCGCTGGGAAGAGCGCCAGTTAAAAATCCTGAGTTAGATATTTCGAAGGTAGATATTTCTCTTGGAGAGACTACTTTAATTACACAAGGTGAATTGGCAGTAGATTACACTGAGGAAAAAGGACAAAAGGAAATGAAAGAAACGGATATCACTATTCATGTGAAGCTGAATCGTGGACATGCTTCTGCCAAAGTATGGACCTGCGATTTTTCTTATGATTATGTCAAGATTAATGCGGAATACCGTTCCTGATCGATGAAGTTCCTTCATGTCGTTGCAGCAGTCATAGAAAAAAATAATCGTATCCTGTTGGCAAAGCGACCTGTTGAAAAACATCAGGGAGGGCTTTGGGAATTTCCTGGTGGTAAGCTTGAGCCTGACGAAACACCTCATCAGGCTTTGCTTAGGGAATTAAAGGAAGAGCTTGATATTGAAATTAATACCAGCAGTCCTTTCCTGAAGGTTTACCACCGCTATCCTGATAAAGCCGTTTTTCTTGATATCTATAAAGTGGATGATTTTGAGGGTGAGGCAAAAGGATTGGAAGGGCAGCGTTTTGAATGGGTTGCTCGAGAAGATTTGGCAGACTATCAATTTCCTGCTGCCAACGAAAAAATTGTTTCCGCCTTAACCGTTCCACAAATGCTAAGCATTACGCCGACAGATATCGAGGCGCAGCCTTCATCTAAGTGTTTGCTTGAATGGCGTGAAAAAATTTTAGCGTATAACATTGATGGTTTGTTACTTCGCGCCCCATCTCTGGATGATAGCGCTTACATCACTCTGTTTCAGACAATCAAGCAGTTTTTGCAGCAGCAAGGTTTGTCAGCACAAGTTCGCTTGATTATTAATCGTGTTCATTTGCTTGATGCCTGTGAGACAAAGAATCTTCATTTAAGCTCAATGGAACTAAAACAATTGTCTACAAGGATGAAAAATATTTTTTTATCAACTTCCTGCCATACTGAAGAGGAAATTCTTCTTGCAGAAAAGTTTGCCTGTAATCAGGTGTTGCTTTCACCGGTTCTTGCTACAGGTTCACATCCTGATGCCTTGTCTTTAGGTTGGGATGAGGCAAAAACACTTACTGAGAAATGTAAAGTTCCGGTTCTTCTTTTGGGTGGTATGAAGCCAGAACAGATATTGCAGGCGAAGGATATAGGTGCTTTTGGTCTTGCAGGCATTTCAAATTTCTTCTGACCCTTCTAAAGAATTCAAACTCTTTTTATTCAAGATCAATAAAGTCGTCTGGATTTTCAATGAGTTCTGAAGGAATTTTATTACTTTCGTTAGCCCAGTCGCCAAAGTCCATCATTTTGCATCTTTCTGAACAGAAAGGGCGATAAGGAAATTCTTCGCTCCATAGTATCTCTGTTCCACATTGGGGACATTGATATTTTTTGGAATCTTTCTTAGACATTCTTCTCTGCTAGTTTCAAATACTTAGCATGTATCGAGTCAATTTTTATATGGAGGCTTTCCAGATCTCCGTCATTGAGAATGACATCATCTGCTTTAGCGCATCTATCTTCCCTGCTGAGTTGAACCTTCATAATGGCTTTTACCCCAGCTTCGTCGGTGCTATCTCTCACGCTTGTTCGACTAACCTGAAGGTTTTCAGGTGCATCGATAACAAGACTTTTTTGACAGTAAAGATTCTGCCCGGACTCAAAAAGAATAGGTGAAACGAGAATAGTGTAGGGCGATTGACTAGCTTCTAATTGTCTATGAATTTCTTGCGCAATGAGTGGATGTAACAGTGACTCAAGCCATTTCCTTTCTTCTGGTTTATCGAAGACTATTTTCCTTAACGCTGTGCGATTAAGAGCACCATCTGCATCAAGAATGTCTTCTCCAAAATGACTGGCGATTTCTTTGAGCGCTTCCATGCCAGGCTCTACAACCAGCCTTGATACCAGATCAGCATCAACAACGGTGATTCCGAGTTGCTCGAAATAATTGGTTGCTGCTGTTTTACCGCTTCCAATGCCGCCAGTTAAGCCTATGACCAAATTCATCTTAAACGCTCATGAGCCCAAGATAGCTTTGTATGATGGCATCACCCCAGAGCAGGCTTATCCATCCGGCAATAGCTAGATAAGGACCAAAAGAAATGGGTTTGTCTGTTGGATTGTTTTTGTTAGAGAAAATAATGATGGCGCCTAGGATAGAGCCGACAACAGAAGAGAGTAGGATGATGAGGGGTAAATATTGCCATCCCATCCATGCGCCGAATACAGCCATTAATTTAAAATCGCCGTGCCCCATACCTTCCTTTCCAGTAATTAGTTTGTAAGTCCAGAACACACTCCATAGGGATAAATAACCAATGACAGCGCCAAGCACTGCATCATCAATGCTTGTAAATATTCCCTGTGTATTTGCTAGCAAACCAATCCAGAGAATTGGATAACTAATATCGTCGAGAAGGTATTGTGTGTCCCAATCAATAAAAGCCTGAGCAATCATTGCGTAGGAAAAAACCAAAGAAGCCAGCAAAGCCCATGAAAAACCAAAATGCCATGCAAGGATGGCTGAAACAAAAGCTGTTAGTAATTCAATGGCAGGATAACGCCAGGAGATGGGGTGTTTGCAGGCACTACATTTTCCTTTTAGCACCAGAAAGCTAATAACAGGAATATTTTCAATAGCTTTAATTTCGTGTTTGCAGTGGGGGCAGGTTGAATTGGGAAGAATTAGATTGAAGGCGTCTTTTTTGTCTTGCTCTTTTTCTTCTGTTTCTGGCGGTGAGTTTTCCGATTTATTCTGTTTTAAAAACCATTCAGCCTGTTCTCTGAAGTCTCTTTCCATCATGATGGGAAGACGATAAATCACAACGTTCAGGAAGCTGCCAATAATCAAGCCCAACAAAAAACTGCAGGCAATAAGATAAATCGACGAGTTGGCTAATAAGTCTATCAAGATAAAAACGCAGGTAACTAAATAGGTAATTAAGCAGGTAACTAAGTGGCAGTTAAATCGCGTCACCCATTTTAAAGATTGGTAAGTACATGGCAATTAGCAAACCACCCACAACCACACCGAGGAAGGACATCAATATTGGCTCCATCAAGGCTGTCAGGTTGTCTACCGCGTCATCCACTTCGGCTTCATAGAAGTCAGCTACTTTTTCCAGCATTTCATCTAGCGCACCAGATTCTTCACCAATGGATACCATCGAAACCAACATGGGTGGCCATAAACCAGTTGAGCTAAGACAGAAGTTTAATTGGGTACCTGCTGAAACTTCTTCCTGAATTTTCTTGATGGCTTGAAAGTAAACATTATTTCCAGCAGCCCCTGCGACTGAGTCTAGAGCTTCTACCATCGGTACACCAGCCGCGAAGGTGGTTGAGAGGGTTCTTGAAAAGCGGGCAACGATTGATTTGTAAACAATATTTCCAAACAAGGGTAATTTAAGAATAACTTCGTCCACTCTATTGGAGAATGGTTTGGATCGTTTGCGTGCTTCACCAAAGCCTTTAAAGATTGCAAAGCCGATTATAAGTGCTGGTAACCAGCCGTCTTGCACAACATTAGAAACATTTACAACGAACTGGGTTGCAGCAGGAAGTTCGCCACCAAAACTTTTAAACATATCTTCAAAGGTGGGAACCACTTTGATCAAGAGAATAGCGGTAATAATAGTTGCAATGACCAAGACTGAAATAGGGTAAGTCATGGCTTTTTTAACTTTGGCTTTAAGGGCTTCAGATTTTTCCTTGTAAAGTGCTACACGGTTTAGAAGTTCTTCCAGTGCACCGGATTGCTCACCTGCCTCTACAAGGTTGCAGAACAGGTCATCAAACTCATTGGGAAATTTTCTTAGAGAGTTAGCAAGGGTGTTACCCGCTTCCACTTCAGCTTGAAGGCTTAGAATCAGTTTTTGCAGGGAAGGGTTCTCCACACTGGCAGCAACAATCTCAAAGGACTGCACCAGGGGAATGCCCGCTTTCATCATGGTTGTTAACTGGCGAGCAAAGACGGCAATATCGGCTGCAGTGATTGGTTTACTTCTTTCTCCACCTATTCCGAAAATAACAATCGGCTCTGCTTTCTTGGAAACTTTAGTGACTGAGATACCTTGTTTTCTCAGTTCAGCTCTCACCATGGCAACATTCTTGCCCTTGATTTCTCCAGTCGTCTTTGAGCCTTTCTTGTCTTTTCCAGTCCATGTGAAGGTAGACAATTTAGCTGCCGCTGCTGGTTTTTGTGCGCTTGCTTGAGCCATGGTTTTCCCCGTTAATTTGTTAATTAACTAATTTTAGTTTAATGCCCTGTGGTAACACGGTTGACTTCGGCAAGGCTGGTGACACCTGCCATCACTTTAACTAATCCAGAACGCGCCAAATCGTTGAAGCCTTCTTCCCTGGCTATATCAGCAATCTGGATGGCATTCCCGTCTTCCATGATACAACGTTGAATGGGTTCAGTAATTTTTACCACTTCGTATATGCCCACACGACCTTTATAGCCACCGTTACAACGATCACAACCGGTTGGACCATAAACTTTAAAACCAGTTGCAATATCTTCTTCCGTAAATCCAGCTTCCAGCAAAGCTTCTTTGGGTACTTCTACTTCTTTCTTGCAATCACAGAGCCGTCTTGCCAGACGTTGGGCGATAATCAGACACACTGAGGTGGCAATATTGAATGAAGGAACACCCATATTCCGCAAACGAGTCAGTGTTTCAGGCGCAGAGTTGGTATGGAGTGTTGATAATACAAGGTGACCTGTCTGTGCTGCTTTGACAGCAATTTCACCAGTTTCCAAATCCCGAATCTCACCCACCATAACGATATCTGGATCTTGACGAAGGAAGGACTTCAAAGCAGCACCGAAATCCAGCCCCACTTTTGAATTAACGTTTACCTGGTTAATACCTTCCAGGTTGATTTCCACGGGATCTTCTGCGGTTGAAATGTTTCGTTCTACGGTGTTTAGAATAGCTAACCCGGTATAGAGTGATACAGTTTTTCCACTACCTGTAGGTCCAGTCACTAGAATCATGCCTTGAGGTCTTTCGAGCGCTTCCAGATACAATGCTTTCTGGTCATCTTCGTAACCCAGAACGTCGATACCTAATGATGCGCTATCAGAATCCAGAATACGTAGACAGAGTTTTTCACCCCAAAGTGTTGGACAGGTATTCACACGGAAGTCGATAGCCTTACTCTTGGACAGTTTCAGTTTGATACGACCGTCTTGAGGAACCCGCCTTTCAGTGATGTCCATTTTTGACATTACCTTCAAACGTGCAGCCATTTTGCCAGCTAGATTAATTGGAGGTCTTGCAACCTCCTGCAAAATGCCATCGATACGAAATCTTATACGGTAGGCTTTCTCATAGGGTTCGAAGTGCAGGTCAGAAGCGCCAATCTTGATGGCATCCAGTAAGATCTTGTTGATGAAACGAACGATAGGTGCATCATCTGCAACATTATCACCATCTTCATCTTTATCTTCGGAATCACCGCCTTCAATGTCTAGACCGTCAAGATCGTCATCATCCAGATCGCCCAGCGTTGCATTCTTTTTATCCAGAAAACTGGTGATGGCTTTCGCAAGTTTATCTTCCTCAACCAGTACAGGCTCTGTCGTCATACCCGTCTGGAACTTGATGTCTTCTAAGGCTGAGAAGTTTGTTGGGTCAGAGATTGCCAGGTATATACGATTACCACGTTTATGAAGAGGAATTACGTGATGCTTTTCTACCAGATTATCAGCTACCAGATCTTCTGGTATGGCACTCAGATCCATAGCTGTTATGTCTAACAGTGGCAGACCAAACTCGATGGCTGCTGCGCTGGCAACTTGAGAGGCGGAAGCACTCGATTCTTCAAGTAAAACGCTAATGAAGGGTCGACCCTCCTTGCGAGAAATCTCAGTTGCCTTGATTGCCGCTTCCTCTTCGACAATCTTGTTATTGACTAGCTGTCTTGCCAGACCTGAAAGCTGTGCTGCATTCATAGTAGTAATTCATTCTCTTTTGTATTTATTTCTACACTGCCACCTTCCCTTGCCAATGACATGACTTCTGAACATGACTCATTAAAAGGCTCGGGGAATTCAGACAATTTTACTAAATAGACCTAGTGCCTCATTCTAATAAAATTCTTAGCTTACTGTCATGTATTAAAGTGCTTTGTTAATAGTGGTTTTAGCTGGAAACTGGCTAGCCTAAGTGTGACTTTTTCACCTTTTCGTTACCTTGATGTTGATGCTTACCTATATCGGGTGATCCAGAAGCTTTTTGTGATTTGAGGGTATTTCCCATTGGTTAATGTGACGACTGTTACCAAAAGTACTGACAAAATTTGTCACTAACTGACTTTTATGTTGTTGAAAATGCTGTATTTCTTGAATATTTAAGCTTTAAAAAGGCAGTTTTATCAGAGAACTCAAATACTTTTTGATTTTGGCACAGCTTGTGCTACTAATATGTCAAGCTTAGCTTAAAGGTTAGGCCGACATGTAAAGCAATAACAATGAAGGCTTGGCCTCCATTCACACAATAAACTTAGGAGAGATCCCATGATGACTAATCAAAAAGGTTTTACCTTGATCGAATTAATGATCGTAATCGCGATTATCGGTATTCTTGCTGCGGTAGCGATTCCACAATACACCAAGTACATCGCTCGTACTGAGGTAACTACAGGTCTTGAAGCTTGTCGTGATCCAATGTTGGCGGTAGGTGAATACGTTGCGCGTTATGGTAACGTTCCTAACGCTACAACCGCAGGTATTGCTCTTACTACTTACGCCCCTCAACTAGATCCTACTGGGGCTGCTTATGCTAATAAAACTGCTATAACCTGTGGGGTTGATGTTAATTCAGCAGTTATGACTATGACTATGCAACCTACTGTGTCTCAAGCTGTTGCTGGCGGAACGCTAATACTCACTCCAACTATACTTCTAGATGCTACTGGAAATTCTGGAAAGCTTCAAAGATGGGATGTTACTGGTGGTAGTCTGGATGGTACTGACTACGCGCCTAAAGAACTTTAATAGTTATTTAGTGTAGAAATTAAAAAGCCCCGCTAGTCGGGGCTTTTTTTTTGCATGAAGTTTTTTCACTGAAGTTAAAACTTTTTAGATAATTCTGAAGGAAAGATCCAAGGCGTTTACATGTTTGGTAAGTGCGCCAATGGACACAAAATCTGCGCCAGTCTTTGCAAGCTCAGAAAGTGAGCTCTCAGTTATGCCACCTGAAATTTCTATTTTGCACCCAGGTTTGCGTTTAGAAACGGCTTCATAAATATCATCCATGGAAAAGTTATCGAGCATGATGATATCTGCACCTGCATCTTGAGCCTGATGGAACTCATCCATGTTTTCTACTTCCACTTCCACGGGTTTTTCAGGGTGATTATGTCGAGCAGTCTTTACTGCATTCGTAATAGAGCCGCAGGCAGCGATGTGGTTTTCTTTGATGAGAAAGGCATCAAAAAGACCAATTCGATGGTTGTGACAGCCCCCGCAGGTAACGGCATATTTCTGTGCCAGCCTTAAGCCAGGAATGGTTTTGCGGGTATCCAGAATTTTTAAGTGGCTACCTTCCACGAGTTTTTGAAAACGGTGTGCACTTGTTGCTGTTGCTGAAAGTGTTTGAAGAAAATTCAGTGCACAGCGTTCTCCAGTTAGTAAGCTTCTCGCTGATCCTTCCAGCTCAAACAAGGTCTGTTCAGGTTTAATTTCATCACCATCGTTTACTAACCAGTTAATTTTTACGGCATTGTCTACCTGCCTGTAAACCTCATTCACCCAGGCCTGACCGCAAATAACACCTTGCTCTCGCGTAATGACTTTGGCTTTGGAAAACTGCTCAGCTGGAATCAGTTCAGCTGTGATGTCACCGCCACCGATATCTTCCTTCAAGGAAAAACGAACTTGTTCACGAATGACCTCACTGAGTGAGTCCAAAGAGATATTCATAGGATGTGCTTAATTATGATTGTTGCGTTGAAAAGTAGTCTTTACTCAGTTTGAAAACCACTGGAGATAGCAGCAGTAGCGCAATCAGGTTTGGAATAGCCATGAGTGCGTTTAGGGTATCAGCCAAAAGCCAGACAAAATCAAGATGTAGCATCGTGCCCGCTGGCACCATGAGGGTCCACAAAATTCTGAAAGGTAAAATACCACGTTCACCGAAAAGGAACTGGGCACAACGTTCCCCGTAAACACTCCATCCTATGATGGTTGTAAACGCAAACACGGCAAGGCTAAGGCTTACGATTTCAGCACCAACCGAAGGCAGGATACTTGCGAACGCCTGGCTGGATAGCGCAGCACCATTTACGCCTGAGGTCCATTCGCCACTCACGAGTATCACAAGTCCGGTCATGGTACAGATGATAATGGTGTCGATGAAGGTGCCCAGCATGGCAATACTGCCTTGTCTGACAGGGTTGTCAGTTCTAGCTGAGGCATGAGCAATAGGCGCGCTACCCAAACCTGCTTCATTGGAAAAAACGCCTCGTGCCACGCCGAATCTCAAAGCTGCCCAGACGCTTGCTCCCGCGAAGCCTCCACTGGCGGCAGTTCCAGTGAAGGCATCTTCAATCACCATGACCAGTACATCGGGTATTGAGCCCAGATGCAAAAGTAGTATAAGAAGACAGGCACCGATATAACTCACAGCCATGAAAGGCACGAGTTTTCCAGCAACCTCACTGATACGTTTAATGCCGCCAATGAGGCAAAGGAAAACCAGAACGCCAAGTACAAGAGCACTGAAGGCAGGTTTGATATTGAAACTGCTTTCCAGGGCAAGCGCTACTGAATTGGATTGCACGCCATTACCTATCCCAAACCCTGCAATAAGACCAAAAATAGCAAAGGCATAGGAAAGGAAATGCCACTTTTTTGAAAGACCATTCTTGATGTAATACATGGGGCCACCAATGTAATGCCCATGTTCATCCTGTTCCCTGAAATGAACAGCGCACACTGCTTCTGAATATTTGGTGGCCATGCCCACCAAAGCAATGCACCACATCCAGAAAAGGGCACCGGGGCCACCCATGAATATAGCCGTAGCTACACCAGCAATGTTTCCAGTACCTATGGTGGCTGAAAGGGAGGTCATTAAGGCATTAAAGGCAGAAATTTCCCCAGGTCTATCCTCTGAGGATTCAGGGTTTGCGAATAATTGCTTGAATCCATAAGCCAGTTTTCTTAAAGGCAGGAACTTCAGGCCTATCATGAGGAATAGCCCTGTCCCCCCAAGCAATGCCAGCATATATGGCCCCCATACAAAATCGTTGAGGGGGGTAATAATGCTCTTTAATGCTTCCATGGCAGTATCCATTGTGGTTGTTGAAGTGGCGATTGTAGCCTTTGGTGTAGTAGCTCTACAAATTGCTAAGGTTGTAAATGCACTTTAAACCTGAGCAATCTAAAAGTGGTCTTAGTAAGCTAAAGTAGATTTTTCATTTGAACATTAAGTAATTGATATATAAAGTAATACTTAATTCCTGATGCCTGTGGTATTTTGAACAGGCATAATAATTATTAAAGAATTTGAGCAGAGCATCTTGAACATAGAATCCCTTTTAAAAGCGGTTCATACAAAACTGAAACCTCTAACGGATAAGTTAGCAATTGAGGGTCAGATTTTTTATGAAGACCTGCTACAGCGCACGGAGGATTCAAAGGAAAAGGACGTGATTGCAGAGCATCTGGCTTCGTTTAAAAGACAAGCTGAGCAGCTGGACCAATCACTTATGTCTGAAATTCAGGAGCGCATCAGCGAGCTCGCAGGGGATGATATCGATGTTGATAGTTCCATTTTCCATGTCACGCTTACTGCTGACGATCTTGAGCTAGTAGAAACTGAAGATCTGGAGCAACAAGTCACCTTGGAAACCATGGCTGCAAAAGCTTTGGGAAAAGTTGGAAAGGAACTCAATCTTCTAAACCAACGATTGAACAAGGGTCTTAAGAAAGAAGACATTGAAGATAAAACCAATCCTTTTGCACCTCATGAATTCTGCGATGCCTTCGGAAAGATTTCCCGAAAAATAAATGTGCCTTCATCTCAAAAGATGACTATTTTCCGTTTATTTGAATTGAATGTGCTTTCTGAAATTGAATCCTTATTAGTAGCAGCAAATGACAACCTTAAAGCTCAGGGTATTCTTCCTAATGCTGAAGTAGCAAGGCGTGCCCCTCAGAAACCGGTAAATCCAGCAGCTGCTAAAGCTGAAGAAAAAACTGATGATGAAGCTGTGCAGCCAGTGCCTCTGCCTGACGGCGGAAAAGATTTTCAGTTACCGGTGCAGCATTATCAGAAGAGTGGTTTGTTTGATATTAACGATCCAATGATCAAACAGATTTATGATCTGCTTGCAAAGGAAGGCTACCACGTTCTGGAAAAATTACTTTCAGAATCAGGTGGTGGTGACGATTCAAGAATCAGTTCAGATGGTGTTGGTGATTTGCACTTTGCAGGTAAACAGGAACTTGCAGAAGATGAATTGATTCAGATTCTTGATTCCTTACAGGCAAAAGCAAAGAGAGTAGATGATGGTGCTGTACTCGAAGGTGAGTTGCAACGAGGACATGTTCTCGATGAGCTCGGCGGAGCGTTAAAGGAACATAGCGCAAGCAAAGGTGTGGCAACGGCGCTTTCTAAAGCGGGAAATGACAAGGTCAAACTAGTGGATATGTTGTTTGATCACATGATGACCGATAACTACCTGCCCGATAATGTCAAAAACATTATTTCAGAATTGCAGATTCCTTTAACGAAACTGGCGTTAATGGATGAATCTTTTTTCAGTGACCAGAATCATCCGGGTCGTTTGTTGTTGAACGAGCTTTCCCGAACGGGCATGAGTGTTAATCGGGAAGGAATTGGCAATGATCAGTCAATTAAATTGATTTCAGGTACGGTCAGGAAAGTTCAGGATAATTTTAAAACGGATAAGAACGAGCTTGAAGATGTGCTTGTTGACCTTTCGTCTAATCTCAAGAAGCAGAATAAAAAAATCGATGTGCTTGAAAAGCGCTTGATGGATGCAGAAAAGGGTAAAGCAAAAACAGAACATGCTGAGCAGCTAATTGACGAACTTTACGAAAAGTTTCGTGCAAGGGTTCCTATGCCGGAAGCAGTTGACGAGTTTCTTGATTCTGCCTGGCATGATGTGTTGATGATGACCTGCCTGAAGTTTGGAGGGCACTCCAAACAATGGCTTTCTGATAAAGATGTAACGACGAAGTTTCTTAAGAGCATCCTCATGGCGAAAAGAGCGCGCCTTGATGGAAAGCAAATGAAGATTCCAATGGAGTTGCTTAAGATTCTTAAACAGGGTCTTGATAGGATTTCCTATGACGCACTGGAAACCAAGCGTTTATTAAGCCAGTTAGCTAAAGCTTATCAGACCATTGCCGCTACCGAAGCGAGTGATATAGAAAAAGAGTTAATGGAATTTGGCGGTGAGCTTAATGCTGCTAAAAAAGCATCTGAGCATAAGGCGAAAAAGGTTGCTGTTATTAATGTAACAGACGAATCAGAAGCGCCTGTTGAATTATCTGAGGAAGAAAAAGAGAAACAAGCTCAGAAGGAGAAAATAAAGCAGGAATTTGAACAAAAGATTGAGCAGGAAAAACAGAAAATTGCTGAGTCTCCAATTCAGGCGCTTGAGGAAAAAATCAAGAATCTGGACCAGGATTTTGCTGAAACGCCAGAGCTTAAGGAAATTGAGCCAATTAATGAATTTGTGGAAGGGAATACCTGGTTCGACCTGGCAAGCTCATTGCCCGTCGGTGTTTGGGTTGAGTTAACTCAGAAAGAAGGTAGTGCGCCTTTACGTTGTAAGGTGGTTGCTAATATCAAATCGCTGAATAAGCTGATTTTTGTGAATAAGGCGGGTGCGAAGGTAGCAGAGAGACAGGTTATTGAATTGGCTCAGGAGTTGAAAGCACAGAAAGCGAAAGTGCTTAACGATAACACCATTTTTGATCAGGCTTTGGAAAAACTGATTGTTAATCTTCGTTCCAACTAATGGAAAGTAAAAACAGTAAAACCTGTATCTCATCCTCTGGCTGGCTTGAAAATGCAAAGGTCTGCGAATCTCCTAATTTTAATGAGCGACCTGAAAGCACTGAAGTTGATTTGATTGTGATTCATTCCATTAGCTTACCGCCCGGTGAATATGGTGCTTGTTATATAGACGATTTATTTACGAATTCTCTGGATGCCAATATTCATCCTTATTTCGAGACCATAAAAGATCTTCATGTTTCCGCTCATTTATTGATAAACAGAAAAGGGGAGCTTACCCAGTATGTGAGTTTTCTTAATCGTGCATGGCATGCTGGACAATCCTGTTATGAGGGTAGGGAAAATTGTAATGATTTTTCCATTGGTATTGAGCTTGAGGGTCTTGAAGGAAATACTTTTGAGGCTGAGCAGTATGAGTCGCTAGCAAAAACCTGTATTGAACTCATGAAATATTTCCCTGCAATAAACCCTCAAGGAATTTGTGGGCATAGTGATGTTGCGCCTGGTCGGAAAATTGACCCTGGTTCGGGTTTCGATTGGGAATACTTTTATAAGCGTTTGGAAGCCTTGACTGACGAATAAAGTCATCCAATTAAAGCATGTCGTTAAATGCTTTCTATGCTAGTATCTGCGCAGCTCAAAAGGCTTAATGAAACTTTAGCAGACAGAATCTGGTATTGAGATTTTGCATAAACTGACAATTCTTCTAGGTAGATTTTCTGGGTAGATTGATTAGTAAAATGCAGGATGAGTGACTCAGGAGCTAAGCGCTTCCTGGATGTCTGAATCAGACATCAAACCCTTCAAACTATTTTCGACTTCGCTCTGCTATTTCATACCGGAACATGAAATATTCTAATGGCAGGCACTCATGGCAAGTGAAAAGTATTACTCCGATATTGACCCGCAGGAAACTCAGGAATGGCTAGATGCGTTTGCCTCCTTAATCGATAAGGAAGGTCCTGAAAGAGCAAAACATATTTTAAAAGTTCTACTGGAAAAAGCGCGCAACGCTTCTGTTCCTGTCCCTAGTCTTACCACGCCTTATGTTAATACCATTTCTCCTGATCGCGAGGCACATATGCCTGGCGATTTATTTATGGAGAGAAAGATTCGTTCACTGATTCGTTGGAACGCACTGGCAATGGTTTTGCGTGCAAACAAAAGTGATGACGACCTTGGTGGGCACATCGCAACCTTTGCTTCAGCGGCTACTTTATACGATGTGGGTTTCAATTATTTTTTCAGGGCACCTACTGAAAACTTCGGCGGTGATTTGATATATGTGCAAGGTCATAGTGCACCAGGCATTTATGCGCGGGCTTTTCTTGAAGGAAGAGTGGATGAAAATCAGTTAAATAATTTCAGAAGGGAAGTGGATGGCGAAGGCCTGTCTTCTTATCCCCATCCATGGTTAATGCCAGATTTCTGGCAGTTCCCAACCGTTTCCATGGGGCTGGGTCCTTTGCAGGCAATCTATCAGGCTCACATCATGAAGTATCTTGAGAACCGTGGTTTGCAGGAACAGAGTGATCGAAAAGTGTGGGCTTTTCTGGGTGATGGTGAAATGGATGAACCCGAATCCCTTGGCAGTATTTCACTCGCGGCAAGGGAAGGTTTGGATAATCTGGTTTTTGTTATCAACTGTAATCTACAACGACTTGATGGTCCTGTTCGTGGTAATGGAAAAATCATCCAGGAACTGGAAGGTGTTTTTCTTGGTGCTGGCTGGAATGTAATCAAAGTGGTTTGGGGAAGGCACTGGGATGCGTTGTTTGCAAAAGACAAACACGGTGTGCTCACTAAACGAATGAATGAAGTGGTTGATGGTGAGTATCAGGCTTACAAGATGCACGGGGGGGAATACACCCGTGAACATTTCTTTGGAAAATACCCTGAGCTTGCGGAACTTGTAAAAGATTTAAGTGATGAACAGATTTATAACCTGAATCGCGGCGGCCATGATCCTTTTAAGGTTTATGCAGCGTACGCGCAGGCAATGAAAGCTAATGGCAAACCCACCGTTATTCTTGCAAAAACCGTTAAGGGTTATGGTCTAGGTGCTGGTGAATCCGTTAACAAGACGCACCAGATGAAAAAAATGGATATAGAAAGCCTGAAAAGTTTTCGTGACCGTTATGACATTCCCTTTGATGATAAGGAGCTGGAATCACTTCCTTATTATCATCCGGGAAATGATAGTCCAGAAATTCGTTACATGTTGGGTCGTCGCGAATCCTTAGGTGGCTTCCTTCCCCAACGTCGTGAAAGTAGTGAGTTGTTGAATGTTACCGATAAAGCGATTTTTAACAGTCACCTTGAAGGAACGGGTGATCGTGAAATTTCCACTACCATGGCCTTTGTTCGAATTCTTTCCTCCTTGCTAAAAGATAAACAGTTAGGAAAACGTATCGTGCCAATTGTTCCAGATGAAGCGCGTACTTTTGGTATGGAAGCGATGTTTCGTCAGCTAGGCATTTATTCTTCAGTTGGTCAGTTGTACGAACCCGAAGATGCCAGCCAGTTCATGTATTACCGTGAAGATACCAAAGGACAGATTCTTGAAGAAGGCATTAACGAAGGTGGTGCTTTTTGTGCGTGGTTAGCGACGGCAACCTCTTATGCCAATCATCAAACCCCGATGATTCCTTTTTATATTTATTACTCCATGTTTGGATTCCAGCGTATTGGCGATTTCGCATGGGCAGCCGGTGATATGCAGGCGCGAGGATTCTTGATTGGTGCAACGTCAGGAAGAACTACACTGAATGGTGAAGGCTTGCAGCATCAGGATGGTCATAGTCATGTGTTGGCATCAACCATTCCTAATTGTGTGAGTTATGACCCTACTTATGCCTACGAACTTGCAGTGATTATTGAAGATGGTATTCGTCGCATGTATCACAATAAGGAAAGTGTTTTTTATTACATCACTACGATGAATGAAAATTATGTACATCCTTCCTTGCAAAATAATTCAGAGGAAGTTCGCGAAGGTATTGTTAAAGGCATGTACCTGCTGAAAGGAACTAAAGCTAAAAAACTCCATGTTCGCTTGCTGGGTTGTGGAACGATTTTAAGGGAAGTGGAAGCTGCTGCCGAGATTCTTGAAAAAGATTACAAGGTGTCTTCTGATGTTTGGAGCGTTACCAGCTTTAATGAGCTGAGACGTGAAGGGCTTGATTGTGAACGCTGGTCAAGGCTTCACCCCTCAGAAAATGCAAAAACCAGTTTTGTTGAAAAGTGTTTGCCAGAGACTGGAGCGCCTGTTGTTGCGGCAAGTGACTATATAAAAGTTTATGCAGACCAGATCAGGGCATTCATTAAAGATGATTATACGGTTCTGGGAACTGATGGTTTTGGTCGAAGTGATAGCAGAAAACAGCTAAGGCAGTTTTTTGAAGTCGACAGAAATCATGTTGTGCTTGCCGCATTAACCGCGCTGGTGAAACAAGGCTTGCTTGAAAAATCTGTTTTGAGTAAGGCTATAGAAACGCTGGGTATTAACCCTGAAAAACCAAATCCAGCGAAGAGCTAGTTGAAGGAGTAAGACATGACAGACATTCAACTACTTGTTCCAGACCTGGGTGACGACGGCAAGGCTGAAGTTATCGAAATACTTTTTTCTGAAGGCGATAACATTTCGGCAGAAGATATTGTGGTGGTGCTTGAATCTGATAAAGCCACCATGGAAATTCCCTGTGAGCAAAGCGGACAATTAAAAGAGCTAAGGGTAAAGCTAGGCGATGAAGTCGCGAGTGGGGATTTGTTAGCTATTTTTTCTGTAGAGACAGGTGCGAGTGGTAACGCTATAGCGCAGGAAGCTTCTCAAGAAGCTGATTCCACTCCTTCTAAAGAAAGTGTTGAAGAAAAAGAAATTCCTCAATCACAGACAAAAAGTTCTGAGCCACGTTTGGTTACGGAGCTTGTCCCCGATGTTGGTGAGGGGGGTGCGGAATTAATAGAAATTCTTTGCAAGGTTGGTGATGAGGTTAGTAAAGATGACATTCTGTTCGTGCTTGAATCCGATAAAGCCACCATGGAAATTCCTGCTTCCTTTTCAGGTGAAGTAAAACAGATAAATGTCAGTCTTGGCGATAAGCTTTCCATGGGTAATGCCCTTGCAGAAATACTGACCACCGAGAGTGATTCAG
>JBECKS010000024.1:0-16358 GCA_040235395.1 Pseudomonadales bacterium
GCAAGACCAAGAAAGCTCTGTTTAAAATCCACTTCAAAGGATTCGAATTTTCGAATACGTGAACTTAAGGGAATGATTGCTCCGTTTGGCAAATGACGATGCTGTCTGATGTGCCGCAACTCCTCAACCCTGTCATCTTCACCAAAATCAATATAAACAAGATCAAAGCCTTCCTTGTCCAGTAACTTAAGTAAGTTATCGATTTTTCCTTTTCTAGAATGAATTAAACTAGCATCCACACAGACTACTGGTTTTTTATTCAATACCTGAAGCAAGACACCACTTCGCGTTCTCACATCTTCAACGTGTCTGCCACTTTTGCTCACCACCGTGCACTTAAGTGAATGGCAACCTGCTTGCGTTGGTGTAAAAAAACCACGTGCATGACGAGAGGAATCAATCCCTGCACTAACAAGATAATCATCTCCGATATGAAATTTCACTTCAGCACCAGCAATGGCTTGCGCTACATCTACCTCCAAACGTAATTCCACAGCTTTGCCCTGAATAGCAATCACATCATCAACACTATCCCTTGTACGAATCAGGGAAAGGCCACCCGCTGCCTGACGCTCAAAAAAATCCCTGGCTATGCTCAGAGAAATATCCATGAAAGAAGCTTGCTCGTCCTTAATCTGGTTTCCCTCACTGGGCTTAACCAGATTATTTAAAAGCGTCAGAATGGCTGAGTCATTTTCTTTGTGTTTATTTGTCACGCAAGGTATCCAGTTTTAAGCTTGATCACTTCCAATCAGACAATCACGCCCTTTATTTTTTGCGAGATATAATCTTTTATCAGCTAAAGCAATCAAATCTTCAATTTTTTCATGATTATCATTCAATACAGCCAAACCCATACTCAAGGTAACCTGAAAGCTTTCTTCGCCCACTGTAAAAGTATGCTCTCTCATCGCTGTTAACATTCTTTCAGCCAAGAGTATCGCTTCCTTCTCATCGGTATCTGCAGAAACAATTGCAAATTCTTCTCCACCCAGCCTGCCAATAAAATCGATACCACGTCTGCTATTTTCCATTAGGGTATTGGAAATAAATTTTAAAACTTCATCGCCTACCTGATGACCCCAGGTATCGTTCACTTTTTTGAAATGATCTGCATCGCACATCATCAATGAAATTGGCTTTCCACTTCTTTGCGCCCTTAAAAATTCCTGACTCGCAATATCAATAAAATATCTACGATTATTTAATCCTGTCAGTGCGTCAGTATTAGAAAGCAACTCCAGCTCCTGTTCACGCGCCCTCAATTGTATGGTGATATACAAAAACGCAGCCACGATCGCCAGGATAATTAACAGGGATATACTGCCAAAAGAGGCCACCCACAAATCCGTCGGCCTGCCATCAACGGTTGGCGCTATATTCAATAAAGGCGCATAAGGAATAACATTCATTCTTTCCAGAACAGTCAACACAATAACAGCAATCATCACTGCTGAAAAAGTAAGTAAGGCAGGCTTTATGTTAAATAACATGATCGAAACAATGGCAGTACCCAAGAGCGCTGTTCCAACAAAAGGATTCGTCACAGGTCCAAGCGCATAAACCAGTAATACATTGGGAATGCCGTACCAGAGTAATGTTATGTAAACCAGCAAAGGCTGCTCAATTTCTTTCTTAACAACTGATGCCGCCCAAAACGTTATCAAAATCCAGCTGATCAACACAAAAGGAAGGATGGAAGCACCTATCTTTAAAAACGAACGGTTTACCTGAGGCAGTATCTCTGGCACTAAGCTAAGAAAAAAAATAAAAAGCAGATAGAAAAAAGAAAACACCACGGCAATCAGGGAAATGACCAAACATTTCCTCGCGTCAGTCCATTCCAGAATTTCTAATTTGTTTATAATCCCCATCACCAACTACTTTCTCAAGCACTCCCTCTGTCCATAGATTATTGTTATACGCCCATTCCAAAATCTTTCAAACCCTCCGGATTGCCATCCAGGCTGAAAAATATGGATTACACCCGACAATATTACGATGACTCTCGGAAATCTTTACTTTTTCAACATTTCATAAGCTAAATCAAGCCAGTAGAGCAAAAGCATATTGGCTGACATAGCTTCTGGCAGTATAGTAAATGCTCCTGATAACGATACTCACAATAACGAAACCAGAGAAAGCCATGTCACGTCCAAGCAAAGCTGAATTAGAAACCGCATTAAAACAAGCCGCCTGGTTAAGGGAAAATGGGACCGATGAATATTTTCTAGGCAAGTCGCTTCTGAATCATAACTATCGCATTCAGCATCTCGAACATGTTATGGAAAGTGTGAAGCAATATCTGCATTCGGGTATGTCTTCAGGTCAGGATTTAATGAAATTACAGAAAGCGATTGAAGCGGCCGAGAAAGCCGACAGTTTTAAAGGAGACATTGAACCCGACGATCACACCAATGTGTTTGTATGATTTCTCCCTTAGTTGATTAAGTAACATTAATACTGACTGATTCCCTGCATCATTTCCGAGATAACGCTGTGACACTGCCCATACAAAACCCTACCGACGCACTTAAAGAGATTGAGCGAAAGGAATTTGTTTCATCCCAATTAGGCAACAACATAAGCGGCAGAAGTATTCCTGCCAGTGATATTGCGCGTCGTATTCTGGAACAGATTAATCCTGGTAAAACCGACAGCGTTTTGATTGTAGGTTCCGGTTCCGGTTATCTGGCAGCACTATTCTCGACTTTTTCAAAACAGGTAACTGCGCTGGAAAAAAATCATAGCCTTATCGAAATTTCTAAAGACAGGTTACAAAAACTCGGTATTGAAAATGTAAACATCGTTGAAGACTCTGCTGAAAACACATCAGCAGTCAAAGGAAAATTCGATACCATTCTGGTGATTGCATCCAAAATTAAAGACAAATCATGGCTTTTAAAATTGCTGTCACCTTATGGCGATTTCCTGGCACTGGAAACCGACCGGAATGGATTGGACGTGCTTTATCGATTCGAGAGGAAAGACGCAAAAAATTTCCAGAAAAAACAAATTACATTACTTGATAATTCAAGCAGCAAATCTGACATCCTGATTGACCTTAATCTTTTTGACGAAAGCATTCTTCAACAGGCAAAAATCAACGCCAAGAAAAACAATTCTTTTCTGATTGATGAATTAAGTAAGTTAAGCAATGTGGATGAACAGGAACTATTCCGTAGCATCGCGCAAAACCATGATATCGAATACGGTGACATGGATGAGCTTCTGAAAAATGCTAATCCAGAATATTTTAAAGCCTGTTCGCGCGCCTTTCTCGACGCCAAACATCTTTTGCCTGTCTACAGTATTGGAAAATCAATGAAGATCGTCACTAACGATCCCGATGCATCACTCCGGGAAATGCAAACCGTATTTCCAAAATACAAAATGCAAAAAGTGCTCGTAACCACAACAGATTTCTATCGAATCTGGTCTGCACTTGAATTAGGAAAAGATTCCCTCACGATTGAAGCAGTAAAAAATGCAAAGTCGGAACATGACTTGCTGGATAAAAGCCTTGAGAAAATCGATCTTCATCTGGTGTCATTATTCGAAGCCATGCTGCTTGATGCCGTTGCAGAAAGAGCCAGTGATATTCACCTCGAAAAATATTCAAACCGTGTAAGGGTTCGTCTGCGTATCGATGGCGACCTCGAAGATTTACCTCACTATCGAATTAATGAGCGGGAAATAAAAGGCTTAATTAACGTTATAAAACTGCGTTCAAATCTGGATATTTCTGAAAAGCGTCTTCCACAAGGTGGGCGCTCACGTTTACGCGTTGGCAAGGATTTGTTCGACCTGCGTGTACAGACTCAACCATCCCTTTACGGCGAAAACGTTGTTATTCGCCTTTTACCTCAAAACAGTTCCCTGATTGATATTGATCGTCTTGGCTTATCACCCACTATGACGAAACATTATCAACGCTTGTTACATAATCCGTCGGGAATGATTCTTGTGGTCGGTCCTACAGGTTCAGGAAAATCAACCACACTGTATGCCGGGCTGCAGGTTCTTTCAAATGATCACACTAAAAAAATCATTACTGCCGAAGATCCCGTTGAATATTCCATCGACAATATTCAACAAACACCCATTCGCCCGGAAATTGATTATCACTTTCATGATGCCATGCGCTCTTTTGTGCGAGAAGACCCCGATATTATTTTTGTAGGTGAGATTCGCGACACAGAAACAGCGCTCGAAGCCATTCGCGCTTCACAAACGGGCCACTTGCTTTTGTCTACTCTGCATTGCAATGATGCGGTGGATTCACTGCAACGCCTTTACGATCTGGATATCAAACCCAACTCCATTGCCAGTGAATTGCTTGCTGTTATTGCTCAACGACTTGCAAAAAAAATCTGTGTTCACTGCAAACAGGAAAGTGAACCTGATAAACATTTACTGGATGAAATTTTTTCGGGAAAAGTTCCGAAAAATTTCAAATCCTATGAAGGTAAAGGCTGTATCAAATGCAACGGCCAAGGTACTTATGGCAGGATTGCCATTGTTGAATTCATGCCCGTAACGCCTGAGCTCAGGGATGCGATTTCCAAAAAACCCTCCATTGTTGAATTAAGAACAATCGCTGAAAACAATGGCCTCATCAGCATGAAAGAAAGCGCCTTGGAACATGTGTGTAATGGTGTCATTCCATTAAGCGAACTACCCAGATTGATTCCGCTTGAGCGCTTAAAAAGTAACTAAAAAGAGCACGCTTGCCCAAAGTCAGGGCGCGAAAATAATTTTTTTCTTCTTAAGGCTTTCTTTATTGTTTCCCCACTGACTTATCACTAGAATACGCCCCGAACCTGCCCTACTTCAGGTTCAACTTTTGCTGAAGTTAACATTTCAAGGAGAAATATCATGAAAGGATCTTTCAAACGATTCCTATTGGCTATTGGTTTTACCCTATGCAGTGCTGGTGCTTTTGCCCAATCCATCTGTACCGACCTGATTGCTGGTCAAAGCATTAATGTCGGAACAGTGTGTGCGGAAAAAACGGAAACCACACTGGACATTACCTACTCAACTTTTGGAGAGTGGTACCTTAGCGAAGCGCATCTCGGTATTGGTCTGCAATCCACCGATGTAACCCAGCCTGATGGCAGTGCTTTACCGCCAGGACAACTGGATTACAACGCTGGCGATATTGCCTACGTTCAAAGCTATACCTTTTCAGTGCCTTTAAGTGACTTGCCTGAATTGAGTTGTCCTGATCAAGTGTTTGTAGCGGCTCACGCGAGCGTCAACCGAATCAGTAGCGGTGAAGTCATTCAGAGTGAAACCGCGTGGGCAAATGGCACACCATTCACAGGCAGTCGTTGGGGCTGGTATTGGGAATTCACTGTTACCTGTGATCCCGATTTACCAAGCGGGCAACGTCAATGTGAAACCGCTTTTGCCTATGGTGATACCACCTTTATCGAGCTCGGCCTTACCAAGGGGCGTTGGGGTTGGGAAATTGGCCCTATCACCGAAGGTAGCTATTCAACCCCACTCTATGCCGGCGCTGGCCGCAACAGAATTAACAAGGCGACTTACGTTGGCGACCTTGTCTACACTTATCTGGCAGGTGTGTTAACAGTCAGCTATGAAGCTAATGCGGGTTTTGGTTTTGATGAAACCCATCTTTATGCTAACTATGTTGAAATAGACACCATTGCCCCGGGTCAGTTTGGCAACATCCATGATGGTTTGGCTAACGCAAGTGATGACAGCTATACACTGAACTTTGATGGTTCAGATCTGTTCATGGTTGCTCACGCAGTAGCTTGTTGGGCTGAATAACAAGCCACTCTGCAAATAAATAAAAAGGCATGTTGGTTACGCCAACATGCCTTTTTTTACGCGCTATGGATTAGCGAATCAGATTGAGTAATGAAGAAAAGGCGCTTTTTACAAAGCGTCCACCTGAACTGGTCCAGTCAAAATAATCACGCCATTCCGTAATTAAGCCATTTCTCACCACGAACACACCCATCAATTCAATGGATGCGCTCACCCTACTGGTTTCAATGGTATCTATCCTTTCCGTAAGCACTACCTCACCATCACTCGCGATATGTAACATTTCCACATCAAAGCTGGTGACACGAGCCATCATGGCACTCAAGTCTCTTTCGATTCGCTGCCTACCATTGGCGGTGTGAAAAGGCATGTTCCTGTAAACACAGTCTTCACTCATCATTTCAAGCGCCGCTTCCAGATCCAGCTGTTCAAGTTTTTCAATAAACGCTTCCACTACTGCTTTGCTGTCACTACTCTCATCTAGATTTGTCATAACGCTTCGCTAGCCTCTTTATTTCGAATCGTGATATTTTTATATGCCTGCTATCTATTAGCTATGTAGCTATGAGCAAGTCTCCTCTTCTCAAGCTATGCTCAAGGCACCCAAGCAATCCGCAACCAATGTAGTGAATGGAGCAATCTATGTCTAGAGAGTCCAAATCTGGTACCCCTAAATTTTCTTCCTGGCTCGACCAACCCATCATTGTTGATAAGTGGGTGGAGGAAAACATTCTTGGGCTAGATGCAAATGCTGACAAATCCCAATGGAAAGACAGCCAGCTCTTAAGAGACAGTGTGCATTTCGGTGTTTCATTAGTGAATGAAGCGGTAGGCGTTGCTCGCATGGGGCCGGGCTGGTTGATGGAAATGTTTCGCAATGGTGTGTACCCAGACCATATGACCCATCGCAAGCTCAGGTATTTGCCAGAGAATGGCAACCTCGACATGCTCAGGAAAAATAACCCCGACTGGACCTTCAGGGAAAACTTCAACCCTGAAGATATGGTGATTGTGTTCCTACATGGCTATATCGATAACACCGGTGCAGACCGGGCAGCTTTCACACTGGCGAGCCTTGGCTATCAAGTCTATGTGGTTCGCTACCCCTTCTTCAGGGATGTCAGGAAAACTGCTGATGAACTCGCTGAAACCCTTGAACAAATTGGCCGCAAAGAAGGCGGCAAGCAGATTATTCCTATTGGTCACAGCCTGGGCGGTTTTGTCTGGGATCAACTGCTACATAGCTACCCGGAACTGGTGAAAGAACACAACATGCCTCTCTACATTCCCATGGGCAGCCCACATTTCGGCACAATTACTTCTCGAATTGGTCCAGGCAAAAGCGCCCGCCAGATGCAGGCCAACAGCGATATGGTGAAATTCAATCTCTCCAGGAAATTCCATAAGGATCTTGAGCTTTACCCCTTTGTTAGCCGTTTTGACCTGCTGGTTTTACCCATTGAAACCGCACTTCTGAGAAGCGGTATTAACTACCTTTTCACCGAAACAGGGCATATTGCCCAAGTGGTTAAGAACGAGACGGTCTGCGCCATCGAAGAAATCATCTCAACCCCACAATCTATACTAAAAGAACGCTCACAATACCGGGAATTCTACCCATCAAGCCTGACACGCATGCTCACAAAACTGCCCAAATCGGCTCAGAAACAGCTAGGCGTAGACGGCGTCTTTGACTATATGGGCTTTGGAACAGACACCCCTACCAAGTTCCATATGCGCATCGTGCATCAGGAGATACGTTTGGGGCTCATACCCACCCTCAAGCGGGGCTAGCCATAGAGAAAATAAGCTTTGTTATGCATTTTTTTTTGCAAGATAACAGACATTCCCGTTTATCTTGGTGTATATTTTGCAGCTCATACCCTAGCTTCTTTTATCGAACATTCATAAAAGTAAGCCAAAATCGATGGACGGTAACTGCCTCGAAAAATAAGAAAAACAGGCAGTGTTTGAACAAGTCATATACGCATGTACGACTACAGTTCGACTGGATCTTCATTGAAGTGATTTGAAATTTGTAAATGGACCATGGACTATGGAAAAAAGAGCATTTGAACGGCATAGCGTTGATTTTGAAGCGACCCTTTGTTCGAGTTCAATTAAAGACCAAAGCTGCCGGGTAAAAGACTTCTGTTTTGGAGGCATGCTTCTCGAACTCAAGGCTCAGGATTTTGCTCGCAACCCCAATCTCACCACCCTGATTCGAAATGACCTGATTGATATCAAGGTCAACCTGCCAGCCCATGGAGGCAAACCTGCGGGCGAATACACACAGAGTGGAAAAATTGCACGTATCGATGGTCTACACATCGGCATCTCCTTCATCAAACCTAACTCCAGCACCATTGCAGGCATTCAACAACTGGCAAGCGTTAATCTTGGAAATGACGATGGAAAAATGACCGCCAGTGAATTCAAGAGTGATGAGGATGGCGGCTCAGCGCACTTCAACGCTGAAGCCAGAAAAATTGCGCTCAGCAAATATTCGGAAAAGCAGCAGTACGAGATCCTGTCGAACACGCTTTCCTTTATTCAGAAGTATTTTAACGAAAAAGTGGCTACCTACTTCAAACAACTAGATGAAGACATTCATAACGCCATTGAGCTTGCCAAGGATAATGCTGAACAAAACGAACTTTTCGACCAGAGTAGCAAGTTCAAGAAATATGCTCATAAAGCAGAATCTGATATTAAACAGAAAATCATCGTTCCCTTTCAGGATTACGCCCTGAAAAACAAATTTGATTTAAGTTACCTGAAGAAAGACAGCGGCTCACAAAAACTAAGCTTGATTGACAAAGGTGATTTTGAAGACTGGCTGGTTGTGAAAGTCATGGCAACCAAAGTGGAAACCACTAACAGTGACGCACTGCAGGAATTACAGATTCGTTTTGGTGAATTAAGCGGCCTTGCTAACGGCATACAGAACAACCCGATTTCCCCTGCGGTAATCTGTTATGCCTTTAATGACACCATTTCAAAATTACCCATCGACACTAAAATCAGAAAACTGGTTTACGCAAGTTTTGAACAACACATTGCTTTCAAGCTGAGTGATTTTTACAAGCAACTGAATGAATTCATTGGCAAGCAAGGTGTGCTTGAGGAATTTGATATTCTTGATCACATCGGAAAACTGGGTGCCGTAAAATCCAAATCACAAGCCGCCAAGACTAGTCCTCCACCCGAGGAACAGGCACAAACGGAAGAACAAACGGGTAGCCAAGAAGATGGCAGTAATGTTGTTCCTTTCCAGCAAGGGGGGCAGCAAAGTGGAGGCGCACAAAGTCAACAAGCCCCATCTGGTTCGCCAGGTTCCGCTGGCGGAGCACCATCGCCAAGCGGTGGTGATTACGTACCCGCGAGTTACACGCCTTTTAACAACGTTGATGCACTGTCCACCAGTACCCATGCTCATGCACAACCTCAGGCACTACGCGCTCAATTACAGGTACCTGAAAATGCCAGTACCCAAATGCAGCAATTTAATGTGCAGCAACAAATTGCCAGGAATGCTGCAGAAACTGTTAAGAACCTGATTAGCAATTACCGTAAAACCAGCAGCAATGTATTTTACATGCCTAAGGTTGACCAGAGTATGCCGGTGATTGAACCCGTTCAGGTAACCAGCACCCTACAGGATTTACAGGCAGCAGATATTAGTGAAGAAGATCAGTCACTACCTCTCACTCAACGTGTTCAGAATGCCATACAGGAAATTAGTGGTGAAGCCGGGCGTATTGATGATGCGCAAGCTTCTGCTTTAAGCCTGATTGAAAGACTATTTGAATCCATTCTTGATCTGGAAAACATGAATGATGACGTGAAGGCATGGATCAAGAAACTGGAAATTCCTTTCGTTAAGTTGTTACTTGCCGACGAAGATTTTTTACAGAAACTGGATCATCCTGCTCGTCAGGTACTGAACACCATTGCAAAACTTGGTCGAAGTGGCGTGATGGCAAATCCAAATAATGCTGCGCTCCTGAGTAAAAGCATTCAAAAAATCGTAGAAGAATTCAACAACGATATTTCTGTGTTCAACAGTGCCAACCATGAACTGCAGGAGCTGCTTGAGCGTCAGGAAAAAATGTATAAGAAAAACCTTGAGCGTGTGCGTGAAGCTGCACAAGGTCAATTCAAGATGAAAGCCGCCAAGCGTTTCGTGAATGAAATGCTGGAAGACGCACTCACTGAACGCGATGTACCCAAGGCGCTTGCTTCACTTCTTGATGCCGGCTGGAGAGATTTACTTGATATCACCGTTGTAAAACAGGGTACCGACAGCGAACAATGGACTGAATATGAGAACGTGGTTCATACCTTGATTCAGTTGCTTAATCCCAACAGAGATAACATCGATTTACGCGGTGTGCTTGCAAGCATCAAGCAAGGCATGAACACCGTGAGTGCAAGCGGTGAATTTAACGATCCAAAAATCCTGAGCGAATTGAAACAGCTTTTTGATGCGCGTAAAGACGAAAACATTAAAGTCGCTACCGTACAATTTCCAAAAGGTACTTTCTATCAAAGCAATGATGACGCTGGTGACGTGGAAGACGTGTGGATCAGACGCGCACAGAATCTTGAAATTGGTGACTGGCTTGAAGTGGATTCCAATGCTGAAATTTTTTCACAAGACGATATCGTTATCGGTGAAGATGGCATTCCCATTATCACTAAAGCGCAAATGCGTCTCGCCTGGCACGATGAAGAGTCTGAAGAATTCGTGTTCGTTAACCACCAAGGCATGAAGGTAATTGATGTACAGGTTTCTGCACTGGCAGCCATCATGAAAGAAGGCAAGGCAGTACTGATTGATGACCAGAACCAGCCCATTGTTGATCTCGGTCTGGATAAAATGGTTCAGAAATTCTATGAGCAACTGGTGCATCATGGTGCTCACGACGAACTCACTGGTGTCAAGAATCGCAGGGAACTGGAACGCCAGATTAAACTCGCCTTAAGTGAATCCCGTCAAAAGAATGTTCGTCATGCACTAGCTTTATTTGATTTTAATCAGGTAAAACAGATTAATGATGAGCTTGGTTACGATGCAGGTGATGAACTGCTAAAACAGTTTGCAACGCTCATCACCAAAAACACACCAAAGAATGCCGTGGTGGCGCGTTTGTCTCGTGATGAATTTGGTTTACTACTGCCTAAAGTCAATCAGAAAACCAGCGCGGTTATCTTCAAGCATCTCAAGAAACAGATAAACGCATTTTCATTTAAATGGGAAGATAAAACCTTCACAAGCAAGTGTGCTGCTGGTGCCACCATCATCAACCAGAACAGCGGCAGTGTTTACAGCATTCTCGAAGAAGCACAAAAAGCCTGTGACAAAGCCTTACAATCTACTGATCAGAAAAACGAAACCCAGATTATTGAAACGGAAGGCGAACAAACCTCAACTGCCTTAAGTCGTTGGTTGAACAAAATTGATTCGGCGATTACCCACAACCGTTTGCAACTTCAATGTCAGAAAATTCAACCACTCAAGAAAGATGATGCGCCCACGCTTTATGAAATGCTACTGTGCATAAAAGATGAAAACGATGAGATACTCAACATCTCAGAATTCATGCATGCTGCTGAATGTAGTGAGAAATTACAGTTACTTGATCGCTGGGCTATCAAGAACGTTCTAAGCTGGATGGAAAGTGCGCCTGACAAAGTTAAACAACTCAATGGTATTAGTATTAATCTCAGCGGACACTCCTTGAATAACGACGACCTGCTCTACTTTATTTTTGAGAACATGGTTGAACAAAGTCATGTGCCTCGCCAGAAAGTCTGCTTCGAAGTAACCGAAAGCGTTGCAGTGAATAATCTTGCAGACCTTGCTGACTTCATGAAGGAAATGCAAAACATAGGTTGTCGTTTCTCGCTCGATAACTTTGGTTCAGAAACGTCTTCTTATGCTTTCCTGAAAAAATTATCACTGAACTACGTCAAACTTGACGGCGAATTTGTGAAGAACATTGCCAGTAACGAAACAGATTACGCCATGGTGAAATCCATGAACGACATGGTTCATTTCCTCGGCAAGCAAACCATTGCTAACGATGTGAACGATAAGGAAACTCTGGAAGTGTTAAAGGAAATCGGTGTGGATTTTGTTCAGGGGATGGCGGTAGAAGCGCCTTTCGCTTTGGCAAATCTCTGAATAACTAGCTACGTTGTTTCTACTGCGTTAAAAATAATCTCAAAATACTCATTTACTCCGTGTAAACTCCGTTTTTTCGATTATTTTTGCCTTGTATAAACTGCCTCGCTAACCTTATTCAAAGATTCGCTGCAACTCAAGAAAGACGATTCTTAAAATCTTCATAGCCAAAGCGCTTCTGAATGCTTAGCTTTCCTGTTTCAGAATTCCATATTGCGATTGATGGTAGTTGTGCGCCATTAAAGGTAGATGTCTTCACCATGGTGTAATGTGCCATGTCTTCAAAAATAATCTTATCGCCCACCTTAAGCGGCTTATCAAAACTGTATTCACCCACCACATCACCAGCCAAACAAGTCATACCACCCAAACGGTACAGGCATGCTTTTTCACCAGACTCACCTGCATTCATAATGTCAGGACGATAAGGCATCTCCAGGGTATCAGGCATATGGCAAGTTGCTGAAGTATTGATGATTGCCTGATTCACTTCGTTATAGGTGATATCAAGCACTTCAGCTACTAACACACCTGTACCAATCGCCACTGCCTCACCCGGCTCTAGATACACCAGCACATCATACTTGGATGAAAACTCCTTCACGCGATTTATCAGGTCTTCACGCTGATAGTCTTCACGGGTAATGTGATGACCACCGCCAAAGTTTACCCATTCAAGTTTTGAAAAATATTGTGCGAAAGATTTCTCAAAAACATTCAATGTTCTTTCCAGTGGCAAAAAATCCTGCTCACACAAACTATGAAAATGAAAACCACTGATTAATTTAAAAGCTTCTTGAAACTTTTCGTCTTTCAAAAATTCTTCCAGCTGCGCCTTGGTTGTACCTAAACGGGATTTGGGTGCGCAAGGATCATAAATAGCATGCTCACCTTCCGAGTGCTCAGGATTAATTCGCAAACCAAAATGAAGATCGGGTCGTTTCTGTTTTGCCTCGCGACATAGTTCTGCAAAACGTAACAACTGCCCACAACTGTTAAAGACAATGTGATGTGCAAATTCCAGAAGCTGTTTCAGTTCTTTTTCGGTGTAGGCAGGCGAAAACACATGAATCTCACCGTCATAGAATTCCTTTGCCAGCAAAGCTTCGTTAATACCACTGGAACAAGTGCCACTTAAATACCGTGAGGTTAAAGGCGCCAGTGAAAACATGGAAAAAGCTTTCAAGGCATGCAGGATTTTTGCACCGCTTTTTTCCTGAACCTCATGCAGTACTTTCAGGTTTTTTTCTACTGCCGCTTCATCCACCACAAAACAAGGTGTTGGCACTTCAGCCAAAGGCAGCTTTGAAAAATCACTGAGCATTTTATTCATTAACTAAACACCTAAACGGCAAAATCTTTCAGCTCAATTACTTTCCATGGCAAACCATATTTATTCATGTCTTCCATAAAAGGGTCAGGATCAAATTCTTCAATGTTATAAACACCTGCTTGCAACCAGGTATTTTCCATCATCAGTTTGGCGCCAATCATGGCAGGCACACCGGTAGTGTATGAAATTGCCTGTGACTGCACTTCGGCATAACAGGCTTCGTGATCACAAATCTGGTAACAGTAAAAAGTTTTTTGCTCGCCTGCTTTAATTCCTTGTGCCACCACACCAATACAGGTTTTACCTTTGGTGCGCGGGCCAAGTGTCGAAGGGTCAGGTAAGAGTTTGGCAAGAAACTGAATTGGCACAATCTGATGCCCTTCATATTCAACTGGCTCAATACCTGTCATGCCTACGTTACCTAACACTTCCAGATGCTTGAGATAGTTATCTGAAAAACTCATCCAGAATTGTGCGCGTTTGATAGTTGGAAAATTCTTGGCAATGGATTCCAGTTCTTCGTGATACATACGATAAATATTGTAGGTACCCACTTCTTCCGGGCAGGAAAACTCAGCTTTTCTGCTCATCGCATCCGTAGTAACAAACTCGCCGTTTTCCCAGTGGCGACACTCAGCAGTCACTTCACGAATATTGATTTCCGGATTGAAGTTTGTGGCAAAAGGATAACCATGATTACCACCGTTCACATCAATAATATCAAGGTAATGAATCTCATCCAGATAATGTTTATTCAAATATGCCGTGAACACATTGGTTGCACCAGGATCAAAACCGCTACCCAAAAGTGCACACAGATTCCCTTGCTTGAATTTATCCTGATAGGCCCACTGCCAACTATATTCAAACTTTGCTGTGTCTAAAGGTTCGTAGTTTGCGGTATCAAGATAATGCACATCTGCTGCCAGACAGGCATCCATGATATGTAAATCCTGATAAGGAAGCGCAACGTTAATCACCAGTTTTGGTTGCAGCTCCTTTAACAGTTTTGTTAGCGCAGCGACATCGTCGGCGTCAACCGCCGCTGTTTTAATATCTACACCGGTATTCTTTTTCACATCCGCAGCGATGGTTTTGCACTTACTTTCCGTACGACTCACCAGGGTAATATCCTGAAAAACTTCGGCAACTTGAGCACATTTCTGTGCAACCACATTGCCCACACCACCTGCTCCAATAATCACTACTTTTCTTGAATCATTAGCCATTGCATGCTCCTCAAACTAATCTTCTTTTTCAAAACTAATCTTTTTTTTCAAAATAAGTGTAGCCGTCTAGACTTTCCTTATAAGCACTCATCATTTTTTTTCTAAGTGATGCGCTGATTTTTCCATTCTGAACCGCTTTCTCAGCACGCTTACGGAATTTTTCTGTCATGGTTTTCGGATCATATTCCACATAACTTAATACATCGGAAATACTATCGCCATGAAACTCTCGCTGGAATTCATATTTTCCATTCTCAAGAATTTTTACGCTCACCACGTTGGTATCACCAAAAAGATTATGCAAATCACCCAAGGTTTCCTGATAAGCACCTACCAGAAACACAGCAAGATAATATTCTTCGTTGTCCTTGAATTTGTGCAGCCTTAAAGTTGGCTTGATGCCCTGTTTAGTAATGAAGTGATCAATCTTGCCATCACAATCACAGGTTAAATCTGCAATTACTGCATCCTGTGTTGGCTCTTCATCTAAACGATGAATTGGCATTAAAGGCAATAACTGGTCAATCGCCCAGATATCAGGCAAGGATTGAAACAAACTGAAGTTGCCGTAATAAATATCGGCAAGCAGTTCTGGCAGGTTTTCAAGCTCAGGTGGAACCTGTTCTGCATTCAAGACACGCTGTGCAATTTTTTCAAAAATGGCGAGCGCAAGATTATCTGCCATTGCCCGTTCTTTAAGACTTGCCTGACCACGTCTGAACTGCTCACGAATTTCGTCACGATAATAAAGTGCATCGTTGTAACAGGATTGGAAATTTTCATCAGTGACCGACTCATTCACTTCCCAAAGACTATTGAGCATATCTGGGGAATCCTCAGCAAGACTGGCAGGCAACTTACTAGGATTGTGATCACGCACATCCAATATGTTAAATAACAGTAATGATGAATAGGCAACGGTCGCGCGACCAGATTCCGTCACAATCACAGGGTGTGGAATTTCCAGAGGGTCAAGGCATTCACTGATGGCTTCCACAATATTGTTGCAGTATTCATCCAGCTGATAGTTACGGCTGTGGGTATTCGCTGTTCGCTTACCTTCATAATCCACTGCAAGGCCACCACCCAGATCGAGATAACCCATAGGCGCGCCCTCTTCCACCAGGCCCGCATAAAAACGGCAGGCTTCCAACACACCCGCACGAATATTCCGGATATTGGGAATTTGCGAACCCAAATGGCAATGCAGTAATTGCAGGCAGTGAATCTTGTTGGCTTTCTTTAATTCTTCCACCACTTCCAAAAGCGCAACGGAAGAAAGACCAAAAATGGAACGGTCTCCACTGTCTTCATTCCAGTGGCCATCCACCACCACCGTTGAACGAATGCGCATTCCCAACACAGGCTCAATGCCCAAGCGCTCACTGCATTCCAGAATGATTGGCAGCTCCGATGCCGTTTCCAGTACGAACATGCAGTTCAAACCCAGCTCACGGGCATATAAACCTAATTCAATAAATTCTGAATCCTTGTAGCCATTGCAGATTAACAGGCTATCGGAATCATTCAGGTGAGAAAGCGCAATGATAAGCTCGGCCTTGCTACCCACTTCCAAACCGTGGTGATAGCGAGTTCCATAGTCTGCGATTTCTTCAATTACGTGACACTGCTGATTCACTTTAATAGGGAATACACCACGGTATTCATTCTTGTAATCGTAGGTCTCAATGGCTCTCAGAAAGGCTTCATTCAAGGTGGTAATACGGTCATCGAGAAGGTTCTCGATACGCAGAATGGCAGGCATCTCAAGACCACGCTCTTTCATGCCTTCAATAATATTCAT
>JBECKS010000260.1:0-2142 GCA_040235395.1 Pseudomonadales bacterium
AGTTGGTGGAGGCCGGTCGTCATTTGAACATCGATCTTTTTACGACCTCCGAGGTGGAAAAAGTGGAGGGCGAGGCCGGAAACTTTAAAGTCACCTTACTGGAAAGACCCCGTTTCATTGAACTGGACAAATGCACGGCCTGTGGTGAGTGCGCCAAGGCTTGTCCCATCGATGTGGCCAATTTGTTTGATGAGGGGCTGCGAGACCGTAAAGCGGCGTTCAAGCTTTATCCCCAGGGCATGCCCAGCGCCTATGCCATCGACAAACGAGGCACGGCGCCCTGCAAGGCCACCTGTCCGGCCCATGTCAGCATCCAGGGATACATCGCCCTGATCAACGACGGCCGATACAAAGAAGCGCTGAAATTATTCAAACAGGCGCATCCCTTTCCCGGGATTTGCGGCCGGGTCTGCCACCATCCCTGCGAAGGCGTATGTACCCGCAACGATGTGGATCAGCCGCTTGCCATTCGGGAATTGCACCGCTTTCTGGCGGATTATGAAGCCCAGCATCCCGAGGATACCTATTCCCCAGAAGTCAGTGGGGATAAAAAGGAAGAAAAAGTCGCCATCATCGGCTCCGGTCCGGCTGGATTGACCGCGGCAAATTTTCTGGCCCTGCAGGGTTACGGGGTCACCATTTATGAAAAACTGCCCGTGGCTGGCGGCATGATGCGGGTGGGGATTCCCGAATACCGTCTGCCTCGGGATATCATCAGCGCTGAAATCGAGACCATAGAAAAGCTGGGAGTGGAAATCAAAACCGGGGTGACCTTCGGCAAGGACATTACCCTGGACAGTTTAAAACAGGATGGATACAGCGCCGTATTCATGGCCATCGGCTTGCATGGCGGCCGGGCCTTGGGTGTGGAAAATGAGGATGCCCCCGGTGTGCTTCAGGGCGTGGACTTTCTCCGCGATGCGGCCCTGGGCAAAGAAATCAAAATCGGCGAAGACGTCATCGTTGTGGGTGGCGGCAATGTGGCCATTGACGTGGCTCTGACCGCCAAGCGCAAAGGTGCCAAGAATGTCACCCTGGTCTGCCTGGAAAAACGAGAAGAAATGCCGGCCTGGGAATATGAAATCGAAGAGGCCCTGGAAAGCGACATCAAGATCGTCAACAGCTTCGGCCCCAAATCCTTTTTCATTGACAAGAATAAGAGCGTTTCGGGTATTGAGTTCAAGACTTGTACCGCAGTGTTTGACGAAAACAAGCGTTTTAATCCCCAGTACGACGATAACGCTTGTCAGCCCTTTTTCGGCGACACGGTGATCATCGCCATCGGCCAGAGCACTGTTGTCGACGGACTCAAAGAGCAGGGCATTGCCCTGTCCAGGCCGGGCGGTCTGGCAGCCGATCCGGTGACCCTTCAGACCTCCCTGGATTGGGTTTTTGCCGGCGGTGATGCCTTTTACGGCCCCAAATCCGTAGTGGAAGCCGTTGAATGCGGAAAGGAAGCTGCCGAAAGCATCCACCGCTTTATCAACGGTATGGACTTGAAAGAAGGGCGTCAGAAAACCTGGGAATACGAAAAGCCCGACGTGGCCAATGAAGCCACCAAAAGCAGGGTGCCGGTGCGCTGCCTGGATCCCGAGGCCCGGGAGTGCAATTTTCTGGAGGTCTCCTACGGTTATAACGAGGGTGAAGCCAAAGCCGAAGCCCAGCGCTGCCTCAAATGCGGAATTTGCAGCGAATGCTATCAATGCGTGGATGCCTGCCTGGCAGGGGCTGTCAATCATGACATGGTGGCCAAGCGCACCGAAGTGGAAGTGGGCTCTATTATTCTGGCTCCTGGATTCACGCCTTATGATCCCACCAAGCATGATCACTACGCTTACGCCAATCATCCCAACGTGGTCACGGCCCTGGAGTTCGAACGAATTCTGTCGGCCAGCGGCCCCTATCAAGGCCATTTGATCCGACCTTCGGATCACAAGGAGCCGAAAAAAATTGCCTGGCTCCAATGCATCGGTTCCAGGGACATCAACAAGTGTGACCACAGTTATTGTTCCGGGGTGTGCTGCATGTACGCCGCCAAACAGACCGTCATCGCCAAAGAGCATTGCGACTACGAGCTGGACACGGCGATTTTCTTCATGGATATGCGCACCCACGGCAAGGAGTTCGAGCGCTACTATATGC
>JBECKS010000106.1:0-3042 GCA_040235395.1 Pseudomonadales bacterium
TTGGGGTAAAGTCTCTGTTAATGTTGAAAGGCATTATAAAATCAGTGAAGCAAGCGAATAAAATAGAGAAGGAAAATTCATGTTTATTGTATTTTTAAAGTTTTCAGAAAATAAAGCCAAAGCAGGCGAATTTATGGATGGACATAATGCCTGGATTAAACAGGGCTTTGACGATGGTATTTTTCTTTTAGTGGGTAGTATTGAACCGGGTTTGGGCGGTTCGGTAATTGCTCACAACATTTCTGCTGAAGAACTACAGGCTCGCGTGAATGAAGATCCTTTTGTTAAGGAAAATATTGTGGGTGCAGAAATTGTTGAAATCTCGCCGAAGAAAACCGATGAGCGTTTAAGTTTTTTAGCCTAATTAAAACTAAGGTCCAAACACCCACTGATTCATTTTTTTACTTAATTCTTCAATCACTGCTTGTGCATCCAGGCCGGGTGGCGGATTCACCACCAGTTGTGTAAGGCTGCTAACAACCAGGTTCACAATCAGGTACATGGATTCTTTCGATTGTTTTTGTGGTAGTACTTCCATGGCACCGTATTCCAGTAATTCTGAAAACTGTAACAAACGCTGTGGCATTTCATGGCTGTTAAGCACCTGTTCGCTGTAGGGTACTTCGTAGCTGATTACTCTCAGGAGTGGTTGTTCCTCCAATAAGCAACGATAAATCTGTTCCAGCCAGGCTTGCATGAGTTCTTCCTTGGGAAGTTCGCGCAAATTGAAAGCGCGTTTCGCCAGATTCGTGAGCACCCGTTCGTTCATGCGCTCAATCACTTTCGCCACAATGGCATCCTTTCCGGGGAAGTATTCGTATAAGGAGGCAATGCCAACCCCAGCGGTATCGGCGATGTGGTTGGTGGTGGTGCCAGCATAGCCGTGGCTTTGTAAAACCAAAGTACAGGCCTCAATCAGGGCATCAAAAGTTGCCTTGGAGCGGGCTTGTTTGGGCAGCTTTTTTGCTTGTAATTCAAAGGCTTGAGGCATATTAGGGTGTGATTGTTGCTATGTGTTTTGTGCGAGTAAAAACCGAGTATATCCAAGTAATTACTAGGATTACTATAAGTACTGTGAAAAAGCATTCTTTATTGGAGGAAAACCATGTCAGCAACTTTGGAATCAATGAGTGCAGAAAGTCAGTGGATTGATGACCCCGTAGAAGCGGGGGCAAAGGATGAAGCGAGTGAACAGGCTTATCAAAGCGCATCCGATATTGCTCACGTTACCGCTGTGCCCATGCATCACCCAGATTCCCTGTATCTAAAATACGGTGCAGACGTTCGTAATTTTTTATTTATGGGTGGCGCCATGTTTGTGATGCAGGTGGCGCATCCTAAAGTAGGTGCAGGTGTGGGAGAGTTTTCCAATTTCCGTGAAGATCCCTGGCATCGTTTGCGTGAAATCGCCAAGTCGGGTGAGAACTATATTTACAAAGGTAAGGAAGCAGGGCTTGAAGAAGGCAGGCGTTTGCGCGAATTGCATCGCAACATTAAAGGTTTCGATAAAGACGGCAATCCTTATCATTCCTTAAATCCACAAGTGTATGGTTGGGTGCATACGATTTTTTTAATTTTGATGATTCGTATGTGTGAAAAATATGGTGAACCTTTAACAAGGGAGCAACAACAAACTTTATTTTTGCAATGGCAGGAAGGTGGGCGTGTGTTTGGTTTGCGCAACAAAGACATGCCCCATGATATTGATGATTACTTTCGTTATGTTGATCACATGATTGAAACGGAACTTGAATACAACGAAGTGATGCATTACATGTTGAGCCTTGATGAGCATCCGCCAGTAAAACCTAACAAACATATTCCAGATTTCTTTTGGAAATTTATCTGGAAAGGATTAGGAAAAAGTTATCGTGATTTCGCGATGTATGCGCTACCAGAAGCCTATGTGAAAAAAATTGCAGAGCATCAACCTTGGAGCGAGGTCGATCAGGCGCGCATGGAGAAAAAAGCCAGACGTATTCGATGGATTTTTAATCATTTACCAGAGCGCTGGCGTTATGACCCGAAAGGCTATGCCATTATGAAGTCAAAGGTCTAGATTAATGCAAGGCATGACGCATATCGCTATCGGTGAGTTGGGAAAACAACTCTATCGACAACTTCCTGAAAACCAGCATCCTTTCTTGCGATATGTAAGTTTATCTTTGCTTTTGATGCTTTTGGTTTTAAGTCATGTAGTTCTTGATGATTTAGCAATGTCTACGTATCACCCATCGAATGCCTTAACAGATGATGTGTTCTGGTTGGTATTTCATGCCTTTGTTGCAATTACATCTATTTATTTGTTGTTTCGCTTTCGATTAAGTGGGCTATTTATTGCAGCAGCGCTTCTGCCAGACATTGACTGGTTGGCGCGTATGGTGGATTTGTGGCCAGAAGGTTCTGCACACGGTTTTTTTCGTGATTTACCCTTGGTGAATAGCCTGTCTGACTGGCTTCGTTCTCATCTGCCTGATTGGCGTCTGGTTCCTTTTGCTGCAGGTATTGAGGTATTCTTACTCGGTGTTTTCTTGCTGTTGGCAAGGGTGCTGAATAAGAGTCATCAGGTCAAAAATTCTGCTTGATTTCCCCCTGTTTCTCTCTAACATTCGCGCTCCTTTCAAATCATCAAGAGGCTTTATGCTTAGCTGATAAGCGCGTTTTCTGCTTATAAGAAAACGCAGTAAACAAAAACACGCGTGAGCGATTTAATCTGAACCTTAAATCCACTTATAAGAGGAATGCCAATGGCAAAGCCAAGTTCTTCCACCCCTGACAACGAAAGCTGGTCTGTCGATGACAGCGCCGATTTTTACGGTTTGCATGACTGGGGAGCCGGTTATTTTGATGTGTCTCCTAAGGGCGAAGTGCTAGCCAAAGCAAGCGCTGAAGATGATGCGCCAAGCGTTCCCCTCATGAATATTATTGAAGGCATGAAAGAGCGTGGTCTTGAGATGCCTGCCATTCTGCGTATCGAGAACCTTCTCGATGACCGTATTACCACCTTGAATGAAGCCTTTCTGAGAGCCATTGAGACCTACG
>JBECKS010000115.1:0-3358 GCA_040235395.1 Pseudomonadales bacterium
AATGGCGCACAAAAATCATTGATTCTCGTGAATGATTTTCCGGTGCTGGATGAAATTGCACAGATGTTGATTGAAGCAGTGCATCGTGGTGTGAAGGTGAGTTTCCTCACAGGTAGCGTATTGGCACGTCGCGCTGATGGTTCATTCTTTGAAGGTGGTTATCATCGTGAGCTGTTTGAATACGTAGTGAAAAGTCGTTTGGGTATGCTTGCCGATGCGGGTGTGGCTGTTTATGAATTACAAATTGCTGCTCAGGAAAATTTTGCTGTAACGGGTGGTGTGATATTGCCTTATGTTCATGCAAAACTTGTGAGTGCCGATGGACGTTATGTCAGTATCGGTTCTGCCAATCTGGATATCACAGCAAGTTACTGGGAAAGGGAGGCTAATGTGTTTATCGACGATAAGGCATTGGTCTCTTCGTTGGATAAGAAACTCCACACCATGATGAAAAACGGTCTGAAACTGGATACCCATTCAGAGCGTTGGAAAAAGGAAGCCACCCAAAGGGAGATTGTGGCGCGACTCTGGCCTGACAGCTATCTGACCTAAAAGGCTGACATCTTTGCGCATAGTCGGGCAAGTTTGTGGGCGCTCAGGCTAGTCTTATAAAGAAATAGGGCTATGATGGTTGTCCTTTCTGAAATAGCAAAAAGAAAAACAGAAATAGCCTCATAAAAGGAAAAAGGAGCATGTCATGAGTGAATTTAAAGATAAGGTTGTTGTCATTACGGGTGCTGGTGGTGGTTTGGGTAAATCCCATGCACTGGAATTTGCACGTCGCGGCGCCAAGGTTGTTGTGAATGATTTAGGCGGTAGTGGTGATGGTGTGGGCAGCAGTGATATGGCTGATGCTGTGGTAGAAGAGATTAAGGCAAATGGCGGCGTTGCCATTGCCAACAAGGCTTCGGTTTCTGATAAACAAGGTGCGAAATCCATTATTGATGATGCCGTGGCAGAATTTGGTACGGTGGATATTCTGGTGAACAATGCAGGTATCCTGAGAGACAAGTCTTTCAAGAACATGACATTGGATGATTGGGATATCCTCATTGATGTGCATCTGAACGGCAGTGCCTATGTTACCCATGCGGCATGGCCCATCATGTATGAGAAACGTTATGGACGTATCGTATTTACCAGTTCTACTTCAGGCATTTACGGTAACTTTGGGCAGGCAAATTATGGTGCCGCCAAAATGGGTTTGTTGGGTTTAATGAACGTATTATCCATTGAGGGGCGCTCCAAGAATATTCTTGTGAATGCATTGGCTCCTGCCGCGGCAACACGATTGATCAATACCATTCCCGGGCGTGACCTCGACCTTGATAATCCTGACCCTATGTCTCATCCTAAGCTGGTTACGCCTGCTGTGTTGTTGATGTGTGGTGATCATGCACCGACAGGGAAGGTAATCCACGCGGGCAAAGGCATGTTTTCCACGGCTGCAGTTTTCAATAATCAGGATCTTAAATTCGGTGCTGATGTCACCTATGAAGATTTGCTAGCAGCGAAGGATCAGTTACTTGATATGAGCCAGGCCACAGAAGGTTGGAGCTACATGCAGGAAATGATGAAAAAGCATGCAGAGAAGCAAAAGCAGCAGTAAAAGAAAAATAAAAAAACAGAATAAAAAATTAACACACTAAGGAGAGCAGAGATGGCAGCACTAAGTCCAGAAGAAATCCAGAGCTTTCGTAAGGATGTAAGCGCTTGGCTTGCAGAAAATTTTCCTAAGTCACTATCAGGAAAAGCGACGGAGCTGAATCTTGGAAAAAATATTCAGGGTGAGCTCGCGAATGATGCTGATGCATGGCGTAAGCGTCTTGCGGAAAAAGGTTGGGGCGCGCCTACATGGCCCAAGGAATATGGCGGTGCAGCCTTAAGCCATAAACACGTTTCCATCATGAATGAAGAGATGGGCAAGATTGGCGCCTTTAATCCTATTCCCGTACTTGCGGGTATGGGTGTCACCATGGTGGGGCCAACCATTATGGAATATGGCACCGAAGAGCAGAAAAAACAGCATCTTCCTGGTATGGCCAGTGGTGAGAATTTCTGGTGTTTAGGTTATTCAGAACCGGGTGCAGGTTCTGATTTGGCGTCGCTATCAACGAAAGCAGAAGACAAAGGTGATCACTGGTTGGTGAATGGTCAAAAAGTATGGACCTCGGGTGCAGATATTGCTCACTGGTGTGGAGCACTGGTAAGAACAAACCCGGATGTAGCTAAACGTGATGGTATTAGCTTTTTGATGTTCCCGATGACAGCAGAAGGTGTTGAGACGCGCCCCATTAAACTGATTGGTGGTAATTCACCTTTCTGTGAAATGTTCTTTACCAATGTAAAAGTCGATAAGGACCAGTTGTTAGGAAAACTGAATGATGGCTGGAGCTTGGGTAAACGTCTTTTGCAACATGAGCGTCAGAGTCAGACCGGTGATAGTGGACCGGGTGCTGGTTTAGGTACCAAGGAATCTTTGTCTGATATTGCCAAACAATATGTGGGGGTGGATGAGCAAGGTCGTTTAGCGGATTCCGATCTGCGTTTACGTTTAGCGCAATACATGGTTGATGGTAAGGCACATCGTTTAACCATAGCGCGCATCATGGCGGAAGCAAAAGGTAATGTGCAGGTAACTGCGACTGCGTCGATTCTCAAGAATTCAGCGACTGATGTTGCTCAAGGTCGAGCTGAACTGATGTTGGAAATTATGGGTTCTCAAGGACTAGGCTGGGAAGGTGATGGGTTTTCTGAAGAGGAACTGGCCAGTGTAAGAGGATGGCTTGGTGGTAAGGCGATGTCGATTTACGGCGGTTCTTACGAAATTCAGAAGAATATTATTTCAAAGAATATTCTTGGCTTACCTGAAAACACACAGAAAGGATAATCGACATGGCAGCATTAACAGAAGAACAAAGCATGATTAGAGACCAGGCTTCGGTCTGGGTTGTGAAAGAAAATCCTGTAAAAAAATTTCGCGAAATGCGCGATAGCAATAACGAACTGGGATTCGATCAGGATGTCTGGAAACAGATGGTGGAAATGGGGTGGACAGGCATCCTGATTCCAGAACTTTTTGGTGGTTCGGATTTAGGTTACCTCACCTTTGGTGTGATTCTGGAACAGATTGGCAGGGAACTTTGTGCATCACCCTTGTTTGCTTCTGCTTATGTGGGTGCAAGCGCCTTATTACTTGGTGGTAATGACAATCAGAAGCAGCAATATCTGCCTGCCATTGCTGAGGGTAGTGAGATAGTCACATTGGCACTTGAAGAAAGTTCGCGCCATGCGCCTGCTCATATTGCTTGCACCGCAAGAAAAGATGGTGGTGGTTTTGTGATTGAAGGTAACAAAA
>JBECKS010000134.1:0-41232 GCA_040235395.1 Pseudomonadales bacterium
TGTTGGTCTTCTTATTTTTGTTGGGTTTACTGTCGTGAAAATTGGAGCTTTCTACGTTGATAATAACGTGGTCAAGAAAGGACTTAACGAGCTGGATGATGTGCCTTATCTATCAAAGAAAACGGTCAGGGAAATCAACGATATTCTTAGATCAAAATACTCGATGAATAGTCTGGATATCGACAATAAAAAAGAAATTTCTATTAAAAAGCTTTCAGACCGTGTGGTGGTTGATGTGAATTATGAGCGTCGAGTTCATATCGTTTCCAATATTGATGTCGTGGTGACGTTCGAAAACCATTACGAAACAGTTAATCGTTAAGCCACTTATTGCTTGTAGTGGCTTCATCTTGTAATGACATTGTGTAGTGACAGCATGCATTGGGAGCCACAGTCAATTTGAACAACAGATTGAGAGAAATCGATAAGCAGTCAAACATAAAAAAACTTCAGGTGAGCTTAGGCTATACCTTTCAGGATCAGCGCTTGCTTGTGCAGGCGCTAACACATAAAAGCGCAACATCCTCCCATAATGAACGTCTGGAATTTCTTGGTGACAGCGTTCTGAATACCAGTATCACCATCTACCTGTTTAGCCATTTTACTGAGCTTGACGAAGGCCGTTTGAGCCGTATCAGGGCGAGTCTGGTTAAAGGCGAAACCCTTGCGAGAATTGCTAAATCACACCAACTTGGAACCTGTCTGAATCTGGGTTTAGGCGAATTAAAAAGTGGCGGTCATCAGCGTGATTCCATCCTTGCAGATGCCCTTGAAGCTGTTATTGGTGCAGTATTTCTGGAATCGGGATTTAAAGAAGCTCAGTCCTTTGTGCTAAGGCTTTATGATGAAAAGTTACAAACGGATTATCTTGAGAATCTGGGAAAAGATAGTAAATCAGCGCTTCAGGAATATTTACAGGCCAGACAACTTGCTTTGCCTGCTTATTCAGTAGTATCCATTGAAGGAAAGGATCATCAACAGGAATTTACCATTTCCTGTGAAGTTGGAAGTCGAGGCATAAAAGAAAAAGCGACAGCGAAAAATAGAAAGAGCGCTGAAAAAAAAGTTGCACGTCTTGTGTTGGAGAAACTCAGGCAGCAGGATGAGGCGAAAAGCTGATAACTTTTATGACAGAACAGAATCCGAATCAGAATAAAAAATGTGGTTATGTTGCCGTAGTTGGCCGGCCCAATGTGGGTAAGTCCACTTTACTTAACCATCTGCTTGAACAGAAAATCTGTATCACTTCGCGTAAGCCCCAGACAACCCGTCACCAGCAGTTGGGAATCAAGACAGCCGGTGCCAATCAAATTATTTTTGTGGATACACCCGGCATTCATCAGGCAGGTAAGAAATTCCTGAATCGCTACATGAATCAGGAAGCGCGCTCAGCGCTGCATGATGTAGATGTTATCGTATTTGTTATTGAGGCCATGAAGTGGACCGAAGAAGATGCGTTAGTCGCTTCTTTACTTGAACAGGTAGAAAGCCCGGTGATTCTGGCGCTTAACAAGATTGACCGACAGAAAAACAAGCAGGCTTTATTGCCCTTCATAAGCAGTCTGGAAAAGAAAGTGCGCTTTAATGAGCTTGTGCCTTTGTCTGCTTTGACTAACGACAATCTGGCAACTCTGGAAAATATCATCTGTCAGTATCTACCTTATTCAGAACATATTTTTTCTGAAGATGAGATTACAGACCGCTCGGTTAGATTCATGTGTGCAGAAATCATTCGCGAAAAAATCATCAGGCAGTTAGGCGAAGAGCTTCCTTATGAGTTAACCGTTGAAATCGAGAAGTTTGATCAGAATGATAAACTTGTCACCATTGATGCCCTGATTCTGGTTGATCGTGATAGCCAGAAACAGATTGTTATTGGTGAGCAGGGCAAGCGACTGAAATCCATAGGCAGTCAGGCTAGGGAAGATATCGAACAGCTGCTGCAGCAAAAAGTCATGCTTAAAACCTGGGTCAAGGTCAAAAGCGGTTGGGCAGATAGTGAGCGCGCATTAAAAAGCTTTAATCAGTTTAAAGCTCCGGGATTTAGTGAATAGCGTTCTGTGAATAATGCTTCTATAAAAAATAGTATCCCCAGCTTGCAAAGGGCGGTTGTATTGCACACACGTCCTTATAGTAATACTAGCCTGCTGATAGATTTTTTTTGCGAAGATAGCGGCCTTTTACGTTGTGTTTCAAAAGGCCAACGTAGTAAAAAAAATGCCAGTCAGTTAAGGCAATTTACGATTTTTAATATAAGTCTTAGCGGTAAAACGGATTTAAAAACCCTAACCTATTGTGAGATGCTTGATAACAGTGTGTTACTTAAAGAGCAATCCTTGTTCACAGGTTTGTATGTAAATGAAATACTGTTACGACTTTTAATTCAGTATGACCCGCATCCCGCGCTTTTCGAGTATACCAGTTCGCTTTACCAGCAACTTGCGAGTTGCAGTAATCAATATGAGCTTGAGGAGAAACTCAGGGGCTTCGAATTTTTTCTTTTGCGTGAAATGGGTTATCTGGTGGATTTTACCCATGACTGTCATGATGGAAGTCTGGTAAAGGAAAATAAAAGTTATCGTTACGAACCTGAACAGGGTTTTTTTGCTTTAAGTGACATGCAATCTCAGGAAGGTGAGCATATTAAAAGTATTTCTGGAAGCTCCCTGTTATTACTTGCAGATGTATTATCTCGAAACGCATTTTCTTTTAACAAGGCGGAAGATAAAGAAACTTTCCGTAAGGAATGTAAATGGTTGGTTCGTGTGATGCTGGCACCTTATATTGGCGATAAACCATTACAAAGTCGTAAACTATTTGAAAATATCAAGTAAGCCTGATTAGGCTTGTTTAGGAAAAGACAATGAAAGCAGTGAATCATCACACGAAGCGTTTAGGGATTAATGTTGATCATGTGGCAACGCTTAGGCAGGCAAGAGGGACGAGTTACCCTGATCCTCTTGTGGCAGCAAGAATGGCCATTGATGCTGGTGCAGACGGTATCACGATTCACTTACGGGAAGATCGTCGTCACATACAGGATGACGATGTCAGGAACATCAAATCGAATTTAACTGCGCATCTTAATCTCGAAATGGCACTCACTGATGAAATGCTTGCTATTGCTCTGGATGTTCAGCCAGATTATGTCTGTCTAGTACCTGAAAAGCGGGAAGAATTAACTACGGAAGGTGGGTTGAATTTGATAGGGATTCAAAATCGCTTAGAGAAAGCCTGTAAACAACTTGTAGAAAAAAATATTGGCGTTTCACTGTTCATTGAGGCCGATGAAGAGCAGATAAGAATCGCGCAACAGGTCGGCGCGACAGCCATTGAATTACATACAGGTCTCTATGCAGAGCTTGAAGGTGAGGCACAACGAACAGAGCTTGCGAGGCTTGAGCATCACGCGAGTTTTGCCAGTGAGTTAGGTTTAATTGTTAATGCGGGTCATGGCTTGCATTATCAGAATGTGCAGGCAATTGTTGCGATACCAGAGCTCTATGAGCTAAATATTGGTCACAGCATTGTTGCGCAAGCTGTCTACGATGGCTTTCGGAAAGCCGTTTCAGATATGAAAAAGTTGATGACTGCGATTTAGGCAAGCTTATGAATAGGCTGTGAAAGTCTGGAATAGTTATCGAGTAGTGATTCAATTTCTGAGCTCATTTTTCTAAATTCAACATCAAGATTTTCCAGTTTTCCATTTTTCAAAAGAATTTCAAACTCCATGGTTGCCTGTCTTAATGCGGGAACACCACAGTATCGACAAGCACCATGTATGTAATGAACTTTTTCAAGTAGGGCTTCAAAGTCTTTCTGTTCAAAAAGGTGGCTCAGTTCACTAAGGTCTTTGGGAAGATTTTCAATCAGCATGGCAAGCATTTCGTTGGCTAGTTCAGGCTTTTTCCCAGCGAGACGAATACCTTCTTCAATATCAATAACCTGATTGCCATCGACCTGACTTCCACTCGATAGTAATGCTTCTTCGATTTCAGTTTGTTTCTGATTAGGTTTGTATCCTGTCCAGTGTTCAATGGTTTCCATTAAAAGTTTGTTGTCGATGGGTTTAGTCAGGCAATGATTGAATCCTAATTCAAGGAAACGTTGCTTTTCTTCATCAAGCGCGTGAGCAGTGAGCGCCACGATTGCATGATGACGGGAAAAACGTTTATCAAACTGCCGAATTTGGCGGGTCGTTTCAATACCGTCAAGGTCGGGCATCTGGATATCCATGAAAATGAGATCGTACTCATGATTCTGGTTAAGTTCGATGGCTTCCTGGCCACTTTGGCAGGCATCGTAATTTATGCCCATGTCCTCAAGCAGTGCACAAAGCAGTTTAAGGTTTGCAGGATTATCGTCTACCGCAAGAATCCTTGGTATAGAGTTGTTATAAACTACAGGGCTATCATTAACTTGGGGATTCAATGTTTCTGTGTCAGCTTGAAGCTTATTACTATGAAATATGGGTTTGGTGAGCGGCTTTGATAAAGGTAGTGTAAACCAGAAAGTAGAGCCTTCACCTAAAGTGCTTTCCACACCAATGTCACCACCTAGCATCTCGACAAGGTGTCTTGAAATGGTTAAACCAAGTCCTGTTCCCTGAAAACGTCTGATATTTGATGTGTCGCTTTGATGAAAAGGATCAAAAAGTTTTTCCTTGGCTTTCTCGCTAAGGCCAATGCCCTGATCGCTGACAGAAAAGCGAATACTGCTATTTGTTGATTTGCTACCTGCAATACTAACGCGAATAATTAGCGAGCCATGATCGCTGAACTTGATGGCATTGTTTATCAGATTGGTGAGTACTTGTTGTATACGCAAGGAGTCACTTAGCATGATGTCGGGCACATCTTCATCAACACGCAGAATCTGTTTTAACTTTTTCTCCCTGGCAAGTGGCTGCAGTAATTCAATAACACTATTAAGTGTTTCCCGAATATTTACCTCTTCTATTTCCAGATTCAGTTTTCCAGCTTCAATCTTGGAGAAATCAAGAATGTCATTAATGATGCTTAACAGGTTTTCAGAAGATTTCTGAATAGTAAGCAGTTGATCTTTTTGTTTATCGTCGAGATTGGATTTCAATAACAGATGTGTAAACCCTACGATGCTGTTTAAAGGTGTGCGGATTTCATGACTTATGTTGGCGAGGAATTGTGACTTAACCCGGCTTGCCTGTTCAGCATCCTTGCGAGCAAAGTCTAGTTCAATATTCTGTATTTCAATGGTTTCCAGAGTTGCACGTAAATCCTCGGTTGCTTGATCTACACTGTGCTGCATATCTTCATGTGCTTCCTGCAAGGAAGCGGCCATGGCATTAACACCTGAAGTCAGCTCATTGAGTTCACCGCGAAGAAATCTTGATTTTACACGGGTAGAGAGATGACCTTCCCTGATTCTGGAAATCGCGTAGGAAATGCCTCTAATAGGCTCGCTAAAACGGGAGGAAGCAAGTTGGGCAAAAATCAGGGTTATCAGGAAGCAGACAAGAGAAACACCAAAGACAACAAAAAAGCTCTGGTATTGATGAATGAGTAGAACATTTCTGTCTAGTTCAACTTCAATAAAATATTTTTTGTCTGCATTGCCGGAACTGCTATCCAGGTTGGCTTTGAATCGTTGCGTATTACCAAGCCAGGGAAGCAAGCCTCTTGATTTGTCTTCGGGCAGCATGCGAGGACCTTCATGCAACAGGCTTTCCACCTCATTCTGTGAGTTCAGGGAATAAATACTAAAAGCCCTGACATCCTTTTCGTTGATGAGTTGATTGCTGAGTGACGAAGCGGTTTCGGTGTTTAAATCAGCCATCAAGTCTTCGAACTGCTCTTTATACTGGAATACCAGAAGCTTGCCCTGTTCCTCATTGAGCTGATGCAGGTCTTTCTGTTGTAGATAAAGTGCAGAAGCTCCAATTAGCAGTGCTGTAATAAATGCAGGAATAATAATCAGCAGAAAAAGCTGATTTTTTAAATCAACATAATTCCTGTTGGGCTGTGAATGTACTTCGTTGCTATCTTCGGACATGGATAAAGTTTGCTTTTAAGGCAAAAGGGCAGCTGAGTTTCAGAAAACATCTTACGATGTTATTGATGCTTGAGCGAGTGAGAAAACCTGCAATCGCTTTCAATACAAGTTTCCATGAACTTATCAGCGGAACACGCTACAATCTCGCGCCATGAACCGAGAAGAATATCCAACAATTGAGCAATGTATTGGTAACACGCCTTTGGTGCGTTTACAGCGCTTGCCTGGTGAAAGCAGTAACGTGATTCTGTTGAAACTGGAAGGTAATAATCCTGCCGGTTCAGTCAAGGATCGCCCGGCGATTAGCATGATTAATCATGCTGAAGCGCGCGGTGAAATTAAACCTGGCGATACCTTGATTGAGGCGACCAGTGGAAATACCGGCATTGCACTTGCCATGGCAGCGGCAATAAAAGGTTATCGCATGGTTCTGATTATGCCTTCTCATATGAGTGATGAGCGTAAGCAGGCAATGTCGGCTTATGGTGCTGAACTGATTGAAGTGCCTAAGGAAGCAAGTATGGAGGGTGCGCGGGATCTTGCTCTAGAGATGCAGTCTCAAGGTAAGGGTTTGGTGCTGAATCAGTTTGCCAATGAAGATAACCCTTTAGCTCATTATGAACACACGGGTGAGGAAATCTGGCAGCAGACTAAAGGTCGTATTACCCATCTGGTGAGTTCCATGGGTACGACGGGAACCATTATGGGCACCAGTCGTTTTCTCAAGGCGAAAAATCCCGATATTGAAATCATTGGTTTGCAACCTACCGAAGGTTCCCAGATTCCCGGTATTCGTCGTTGGCCTCAGGCTTACCTGCCAAAGATTTATGATGCATCTCGCGTAGACCGGATTGTGGATATGGAGCAAACAAGAGCAGAACAGTGCACCCGTGAACTGGCTTCAAAGGAAGGAATTTTCTGTGGTGTGTCATCAGGTGGTGCTGTAGCGGCTGCCCTGGACCTGAATCAGCAAGTGGAAAACGCTACCATTGTAACTATCGTGTGTGACCGCGGTGACCGCTACCTCTCAACAGGGGTCTTTGCTCCTGTTTAATCCCCTTTTTTAAACCTTTTATTACTTACTATGGCAAAAAGAAGACGTAGGAAAGCCCTGCCTCAGGGTTTGTTCGATGCGCAGGTTACCGCCCTTAGTCATGACGGTAGGGGAATTGCCCATCTGGATGGCAAAGTCACTTTCATTGATGGTGCCTTGGTAGATGAGAAGGTGCGTTTTGAATATTCCTTCCAGAGAAAACAGTTTGATGAAGGATTAGCTGTTGAGATTGAAAACCCTTCTCCTGATCGAGTGCAGCCTCCTTGTGAACATGCAAATCTGTGTGGAGGTTGTAGTTTGCAACACATGAACAGTAAAGCGCAGATTCAGTTAAAGCAGGACACCTTGATTCAACAATTCAAACATATCGCAGGCCTTGACCTGAAAGAAGTCTTTCCACCCTTAAGTGCAGGCACCACGGGCTATCGTCGAAAAGCGCGACTTGGCGTAAAGCACGTTGAAAAGAAGGGCAAGGTCTTGGTGGGTTTCAGGGAGAAACGTAATAATTTTCTGGCAGACATCAATGCTTGTGAAGTGCTGGTGCCTGAAGTGGGGCATCGCCTTGATAAGCTTGCTGAATTAATAATAAACCTGGAAGCAAAAAACCAGATTCCCCAGATTGAAATTGCCAAGGGGGATGATGAAGTGTGTGCTTTGGTATTCAGACATTTGCAGGTACTTTCTGATGAGGATTTGGAAAAAATAAAAAGCTTTTGCAGGGAGCATCAATTTCATTTGTATCTTCAAGCTAAAGGCCCAGAGAGTGTTGTTCGTGTAGCCCTTGATGGTGATGAAGGCTCTGAAATGCGTCTTTACTACGACTTGCCTCAGTGGGGCTTGCGTTATGCCTTTCATCCTAATGATTTTACTCAGGTGAATGGTGAGATGAATCGCTTGATGATCAATCGAGTGATGGAGCTTATGGCACCAGAAAGTAGAGATACCATTCTGGATTTGTTCTGCGGCTTAGGTAATTTTTCTCTGCCACTGGCTAAGCATTGCGGCACGCTGATTGGTGTGGAAGGTAGTGAAGAGATGGTCAGACGTGCTGAAGAAAATGCCGCCACCAATGGTATCGATAATGCGCGTTTCCATGCCTTGAATCTGGAGCAGGACCTGAATGCACTCAAGGCGAATTCAGCAAGTTGGGTGAATGTGCCTTTTAACAAGATGCTGATTGACCCACCTCGCTCGGGTGCCTTGTCAGTGGTAGAAAATATCCATTTATTCAATAAGTTACAGCTTCTGGTGTATGTATCCTGCAATCCTGCCACACTAGCAAGGGATGCGGCAGTATTACTCAAAAAAGGATTTCGTTTACAGGGTGCGGGCATTATGGATATGTTTCCCCATACTAATCATGTGGAATCGCTAGCCGTTTTTGTTAAAGGCAAATAAACCAGCAAAGGGTTCTGGAATATTATGGTTAAAGTTAGAGACGATCAGCCACTCAGGGAAGATGGCAGTATCGACCTTCCAAAGTGGCTTGAAGAACTCAAAGCCCTTGCCAGACATGAGAATTTTGATGACGACTTGATCATCAGTGCCTGTGAATTCAGCCGTAAGGCAGAAGAGAAATCCCGTGACTCCAAAAATGTGTGGAGTCTTCGAACAAGTAGTTTTCTTACGGGTCTGGAAATGGCTCGCATTCTTACTGAACTTAATCTTGATCAGGAATCCATCGTTGCAGCCATTCTTTATCGTTCAGTGCGTGAAGGAAAATCACGTATTGAACAGGTAGAAAAGAAATTCGGACCTGATGTCACCAAGTTGATTGATGGTGTTCTGAAAATGGCGGCAATCAGTGAACTGAAGAACTCGGTGATGGAAGGTTCTGTGCTTGGTCAGAACGATAATCAGTTGGAAAACCTTCGTAAGATGCTGGTGGCCATGGTAGATGATGTTCGTGTTGCACTTATCAAGATTGCAGAACGAACCTGTGCGATTCGAGAGGTAAAGGAATCAGATGCCAGTAGAAAGCTTAAGGTTGCAAGAGAGGTCTTTGACATCTATGCGCCACTTGCTCATCGTCTGGGCATTGGACAACTGAAATGGGAACTTGAAGATCTTTCATTTCGTTATCTTGAACCAGATGCCTACAAGCGCATTGCAAAACTGCTGGATGAAAGGAGGCTGGATCGACAGGAATACATCGACAAGGTGCTCCAGCAGCTCAATGAACAAATTGCCCAGGCAAGGATACAGGCCGAAACCTTTGGTCGTGCCAAACACATCTTCAGCATTTGGCGGAAGATGAAGAAGAAGGGTATCGATTTTTCAGAAGTATACGATGTACGCGCAGTGAGGGTGCTCACGCATTCCATACAGGATTGCTACATGGTAATGGGTATAGTGCATGGTCAGTGGCAACCGATTCCTGGAGAGTTTGATGATTACATCGCCACCCCCAAGGAAAATGGCTATCGCTCACTCCATACAGCAGTACTAGGCCCTGGTGGCAAGGCATTGGAAATCCAGATACGTACTCACGAAATGCATGAAGAAGCAGAAATGGGGATCTGTGCTCACTGGCGTTACAAGGAAGGAGCTAAAGGTGAAGCAAGAGGCGGCTATGAAGACAAGATTGCCTGGCTACGTCAGGTAATTGAGTGGCAGGAAGAATTGGGTGAAGACGTTTTGGGCACCATTGCCGATCAGTTTTCCCATGCCATTATCGACGAGCGTATTTACGTCTTCACGCCCGAAGGCCATGTGGTTGATTTACCCGTTGGCGCTACGCCCGTGGATTTTGCCTACCATGTGCATACCGAGGTGGGGCATAGCTGCCGGGGAGCCAAGGTTAATGGCAAGATAGTTCCGCTGGTTTATAAATTGAAAACGGGTGAGCAGGTGGAAATCATTCGGGGTAACCAGTCTCGTCCAAGTCGCGATTGGCTTAATCCTGAATTGGGTTTTATCAATACCGCTAGAGCGCGCGCAAAAGCAAAACACTGGTTCAAGTTGCTCGACCGTGATGAAAACATCATGGACGGTAAGCACATTCTTAAACGTGAGTTTCACCGTTTGGCTATCGGTCATGTAGATCTTGATCAGGTAGCGCCTAAATTGAATCTCAGAACAGGTGAAGATGTTTATGCCGCTGTAGGTGCAGGAGACTTAAGACTGTCACAAGTGCTTAATGCCCTGCCAGACCGTTTGGGTATTGCAGAGCACAAGCCTCACCATCCTCATCAACTTGAATTTAATACCCTGCCTTACCCCAACGCGGGACCAAGCTCCATCAATGTTCAGGGGGTGGATAACATCCTTACCCAGATAGCAGGTTGTTGTAAGCCGGTTCCTGGTGATGATGTGTTGGGTTACATCACGCTGGGCAGGGGAGTGAGTATTCATCGACAGGATTGTAAACACCTGCTTGATCTCATTGAGCGGGATTCCAACCGCATTGTTGAAATTAACTGGAACCCAAGTGATGAAAAATCCTATCCTGTGGATATTCTTGTTAGGGCTTATGACAGGCAAGGGCTGCTGCGAGACATTACCGAGTTCCTGGTGAACGAAAAAATCAATCTTTCAGCAGTAAACAGTCGATTTGATAGCAAGAACAATATTTCTGACATTACACTGAGCATGCGTGTAAATAGCCTTGATAAACTTTCGAGAGTACTTTCAAAGCTTTCGCAAATGGCGAACGTATTTGAAGTGCAGCGTTTTCAATCCTAGTGATATCTATGTTAACAGACACCTTTGGAAGACAGATTAATTATGTGCGCATCTCGATCACTGATCGTTGCGACCTGCGGTGTCAGTATTGCATGAGCGACCAGATGGAATTCCTTCCAAGAAAACAGATACTCAGTCTTGAGGAAATCGAGCGTATGGCGCGTATTTTTGTGCGAGCTGGCGTAAGGAAGATACGTATCACGGGTGGCGAACCCATGGTAAGAAAGGGTGTTATTTCCTTGCTGGAAAATTTGGGCAAGCTTAGACAGGAAGGTTTGGATGAGTTAGTACTTACCACCAACGGCATGTCACTGGTGGAACACGCTGCTGCTATTCGTAAGGCAGGTGTCTCAAGAATCAATATTAGCCTCGACAGTCTGGATGCTGAACGTTTCAAGGAAATTACACGAGTTGGTCATCTGGAAAAGGTATTAAAGGGTATCAAGGAGGCAAAAGCTCAAGGCTTTGAGCGTATTAAATTAAACAGCGTATTGATGAAGGGCTGGAATGAGGATGAATGCCTGAATCTGCTTCAGTTTGCCATTGATAATGGTCTGGATATTTCATTTATTGAAGAGATGCCTTTAGGTGCAGTTAATCATGATCGAATGACTACATCAGTTAGTAGTGACGAAATTGAAAAGCAGATAGGAAAGGCTTTTTCCATTTCGCCAGTCGATGAGCTTAATAAACTTGCCGGACCGGCAAGGCGTTTTTCAATTGCAGGAACAGAGACCAGGCTTGGCTTGATTTCTCCACACAGTCACAATTTTTGCGCTTCCTGTAATCGCGTACGCTTAAGCGCAGAAGGTCGTTTATTGCTATGTCTTGGTCATGAGCACTCCGTTGATTTTAGAGCGCTTCTGCGAAATAAAAACATGAGTGATGAAATGCTCATTGATGTTTTTAGAAAAGCATTGGATATCAAACCTGAGCGTCATGAATTTTCTCTTGAAGATGCACCAAAAATTGTGCGCTTCATGAACATGACGGGAGGATAGTTACCTGTTTTGGTGCTTTTTCCGGTGAATAAAGCATCTTTATAATCCCTTTAAAGAAGAAGTTAGATAATCCATCGTCTGCTTAGATGATGTGACTCGGTTTTTATGTCATTATAGTTTCCTCCAAGTACAAAGCGTCATGAATGTCATGAGAAGTTTTTTTTAATCGTGGTATGCTTAGCTCTCTCAAACAAGATCACGATAAAAATAATTAAAAAAGATTCATTGAAAGACTTTAATGAAAGCCAAGTCTTGAAAGCAAAAGGGTATTAAAAGGGGTATTAAAAGTATGGCGATTTTTGAATATAAGGAAGGTGAACATCCAGGAGGATTTGTTGGTTTCAGGGTTGTGTGTACGGTAGGTGATGAGTACAGACAGAAATATTTTAGTTTGAGAAAAGCCAAGCGAACAGAAAAAGCCGCCATTAAAAAAACAGTGCAGGAACTTGAAGCAACTTGGGCTAAGGAAGCCGAAAAAATTCGAAAAGAGCGTGCTGTGTTGGGTAACCATCCCAATGTCAAGAAAGTGCACTCTACTGGCTATACCGGTTTACGCTGTGTGATTCTCTGTGAGAAGAAAAAGCGTGCTGGGGAAATGCGTTCTTATTACGCGCCTGCTTTTGTGGCTAGGGGCAAGGGTGAAAAAGCCTTTCGTATTTCAAAATTTGGTTATCAGAAGGCATGGGATGAGGCAGTTAAATACTATGCGGCAAATCATGAGTTACCAAAAGGCCTGAAACCAAAAATCCAGAAAGCCATTCCAGAAAAAGGACAATTCAGGAAAATCCGTAATGATATGCAGAAACGTGGTCACACAGTGCCTATGGAGGTTCTGAAAAAGGTCGGTTTGTAAGTTTCTTACATCAGACGTTAATAAAAAGCCTCGATTAGTTCGGGGCTTTTTTATTTGTAACCTATGCTTATGCTTCCTGACTGGGTTTCGAATATAAGTGTGCTAAAGTCTGCGTTTTTGATAGCAAGAAGTAAGGGTAATCTGAATGAAATTATTGGGTATTCTCAATGAGCGGGTAAAGCAGGCGCTGATTGCTGCAGGTGCGCCTGAAGATAGTGAGGCTTTGCTAACGTATTCTAAAAATACCGAGTTTGGGGATTACCAAGCGAATGGTGTCATGTCAGCTGCAAAGCGTATGCAGTTGAAACCCAGAGATTTTGCTCAAGAAGTTGTTAATCACCTGGCGCTTTCAGATATTGCTGAAAATGTTGAAATTGCTGGTCCGGGTTTTATCAATATTTTTATAAAAGCTGAGTTTCTTGCAAAGAACCTGATGCTTGCAAAAGGAGAAGCGGCTTCCTTGCTTGAGCCAGAGGGGGAAACTCAAACAGTCGTGGTTGATTATTCAGGGCCTAACCTTGCAAAGGAAATGCATGTGGGTCACTTAAGAAGCACAATCATTGGTGACGCCGTTGCCAACACATTTGCTCTCTTGGGTCATGACGTGCTTAGGCAAAATCATGTGGGTGATTGGGGAACACAGTTTGGTATGTTGATTACCCTGTTAGAAGAGAAACAACAGAATCAGACATATCAATTGGCAGATCTTGAAAAGTTCTATCGCGAAGCCAAACAACACTTTGATGAAGATGAAAACTTTGCGGCACGTGCACGGCAGAATGTACTTAAGCTTCAACAAGGTGATGAGCATTGTCTTTCCTTGTGGAAGAGTTTTACCGAGCAGAGTTTTGCTCACTGTTTTGATATTTATAAGCGCTTAGGTGTTCAGCTGAATGAAAGTCACACGCGAGCAGAAAGTGCTTATAACAATGATTTGCCCTTGGTCATTGAGTCTCTCGATACGCAGGGTTTGTTAAAAGAAGATCAAGGTGCCAAGTGTGTTTTTCTTGAAGGCTTTGAAGCAAAAGATGGCAGTCCTTTACCTGTCATTGTGCAAAAAAGTGATGGTGCATTTCTTTATGCCACTACCGACCTTGCAGCACTCCGTTATCGTTCAGGTGAATTGAAAGCCAATCGCGTTCTTTACTTTGTAGATAATAGACAATCCCTACATTTCAAGCAGGTTTTCACATTGGCGCGACTAGCAGGCTTTGTAAAACCCGATGAAGAACTTAGCTATATGCCCTTTGGTACCATGTTGGGTGAAGATAAACGTCCTTTTAAGACTCGAAGTGGTGAGTTGATCAAGCTTGCTGATTTATTAGATGAAGCTGAAAGTCGAGCGCTAAGCATTGTCGAAGAAAAACAGCCGCAATTATCTATCGATGAAAAACATCGTATCGCAAGACAGGTTGGTATTGGTGCGGTGAAATATGCTGACTTAAGTAAGAACAGAACCAGTGATTATGTATTTTCATGGGAATCCATGTTGTCATTCGAAGGCAATACCGCGCCTTATTTGCAGTATGCTTATGCGCGCATCCAGAGTATTTTTAGAAAGTTTCAGGCGCAGGGCGGAGACCTTAAATTGCTTCATGCAATTGATGCACTTGAATTGAATGAAATAGAAGAAAAAAGACTGGCACTTAAATTAATGCAGGCAAATGATGTGTTAGAGAGTGTTGCTAGTAGTGGTTACCCTCATTATTTGTGTGAATATCTCTTTGAGCTGACTCAGCATTACATGAGTTTTTATGAACAATGTAGCGTGCTCAATGCTGAGGGAGAAAATATTCGCAGTATGAGATTGTATCTTTGTATGTTGACGGCAAGCACACTGAAATTAGGTTTGGATGTCTTGGGAATTGAAACGCCAGACTCCATGTAAAACCTTTCGCTAGTTCATGGGAAAGGCTGAACAACCATTGGCAAAATCAAGGTAGTCTTGTTTATCGAAGGAACTTAAATCTTTGGGTACAAAAAGTATTCTGAAAAGCTCACAACGTTCCTGTTCGTCGCTAATCTGTTCATCAATTTCCAGTCTGTTTTTAAGCTCATTGAAGTAAAGATCGTGCTGATCCATGCGAATGCCGTTTTCTCCAGTGTCAAGAATCATAAATTTATCCGACATGCTTTCGTTGTCCCAGCTCTTCCATTCTGCTAATTCTCCATCTCTACCTTTTCCAGGATTTCCTGTGTAAGCAAATTGCGTCCAGTATGACAGCATGTTATCGGATAGAGCTTTGCTTTCTGTCAGGTTTTTCCAGAAAACAAAATCAATATTGAAATCAGATTTCATACTGTTAAAAACAAATGGAATTTCTAACCCATGCCCCGCGCCAATCAGTTGTGAAAGGTCTATCCAGGCTATCTGGGGTAAGTCATCCCAATCAAAACGATAAGCATAAACATTGGTTTGAATGGCGCTGAGTCTTCTGGCATTTACATCAACACCTCTTATTTTCCAGGCATTGGAAAGGTAACTTGCCCTTCTGTTATAGCGTGCTTCATCTTTAATCATAAAAAGAGGATTAACTAAATCAGGATCCAGTGCCATAAAGGTTTTATTCTCATCACGGTTGGTGCCAAGCATGACTGGCACGGCATTGTAATTTTCAGTGGATGAAAAAATCACATCCAGATTATCTTTTGGAATGACATGTCCATCTCTTGAAATACCTGGCCAGTCAAGCATGCCAGCAGCGTAGCTTGGATACAGTTCAACCAGGTCATTACCATTGAATTCACGAAGTAATTTACTGAGATCTTCCCTGCTCATATTTTTCTGCAAGGCCATCGCAGACTTGGTGTCATCAGCTTTTCCCTGATCGATTAGAATTTGACTGACAATCTCTGTACTGCTGAAGTTATGGCCACCATCTTCAGTGCTGAGTAAAGCAAAAGCTTGTGTTGATGGTCGATAACCACCACTCTCAACAATGGCTCGATGAAAAAGTCCTTTAGCTAAAGGTGAGACCAGTAATGTATAGGTGTTGTAACCACCAGCAGATTCCCCAAACACGGTGATGTTTTCAGGATTGCCGCCAAAATTCTCAATATTTTTATTTACCCAGGTTAATGCAGCAATTAAATCAAGCGTGCCAAAATTTCCGGATTGATCCTCAAGGTTTGTGCTGGTATCAACGAGGGCAGGGTGTAGGAACCAACCCAGAGGACCCAGTCGATAATTCACTGTGACTAAAATTACACGTCCATTGCTAACAAGGTTTTCTCCGTTGTAGGCACGATTTCCTTTGTAGCCGATGCTATTACCGCCGCCATGAATCCAGAACATCACAGGAAGTTTTTCGTCAGTTTTTATATCGGCAGGCGCAATGATATTCAGGTAGAGACAGTCTTCCGAACCAATAACGTTGTTCCATTTAAAAACATTGAGCGTAGTGAGTGGGCCAGCTTTCTGCAGGCACATGGCGTCATTGTTATTGGCTAACAGTGTTTGCTCATGGGTCTCAATTTCTTGGGGTGCTTTCCAGCGCAAGTCTCCAAGCGGTGGTTTTGCATAGGGAATGCCATGCCAGGAAATCGTATCGAGTTCAGATTCAAAACCTTTGACCACTCCCTGTTGGGTTTGTCGTTCGAGATTTGTTGCTTGTGCAAAAGATGGGAAAAATAAAAAAACGTAAAGGATGCAAGTAGTGAAGATGTGGGTTTTCTTGAGCACTGTTTTCATAACTATTCTGTTGTCTTGTTATTCCTGAAGTAATTCATCGATAAAATTTAATAAACTTGTCCAGGATCGTTGGTCACTAAGTTGATTATAGAAAGCCACATTTTTCATGCTGGCATTTTTATTGGTAAAAGCATGAACCGTGTTGCCATAAGCATGAATTTGCCAGTCTGCCTTTACCTTTGTGAGTTCAGCTTTTAAGGCATTTACCTGTTCTACGGGAACCATGGGGTCATCATGCCCGTGTAAGACCAGAATACTTGCCTTGATCTCATCACTGCTAAGTTCTGGCGCATGTAATAAACCGTGAAAACTGACAACGCCCAGAACATCAGCACCACTGCGCGCAAGATCCAGTACGCATAAACCACCAAAACAGTAACCGATAGCAATGATCTTGTTTGGATTGACGTCAGCATGTTTTTTTATGGTATCGAGGGCAAGAGTGATACGTGATTTGAGTAGTTCCCTGTTTTCCACCAAGGGTTTCATCAGGGCTTCACATTTAGCGGGATGTTGTTCAGTGATTCCATTTCCATACATATCAATACAGAAGGCCTGAAATCCAAGATCACACAAACGTTCTGCAATCTGTTCAACAAATTCTCCACGACCTTCCCAAGTGTGGGAAATCATGATGGTAGCTTTGGCTTGCGTAGCTGCTTTTTGTACCAGTAATCCCTGATAGTTTTGCTGCTCGTCAGCATAGTGCACGATTGTTTTCTGGTAAGTCATTGCTGTTGTCCAATTGTCCTGTTGTCTTGACAGATGTCCTGTTTTTTTCTTATGGAGTAAAAAAAGGCCTGAACATGTCAGGCCTTTTACTTGGGTGCTTTGAGGCTACACTAAATTTCAGGCTGCGCCAAAAATACATTTCGTTTCGAGGAATTCCTCAAAACCATGTTCGCCCCATTCGCGACCATTACCTGATTGCTTGTAACCGCCAAAGGCAGCATTGAAATCAGGTGGTGCACCATTCACATGAACGTTACCAGTGCGTAAGCGGCTGGCTACTTTCAAGGCGTGAGGAATATCAGAAGAAGCGACGTAACCAGAAAGTCCGTAGCAGGTATCGTTGGCAATCTTGATGGCATCTTCTTCATCTTTGTAAGGCAGGATACTGAGCACTGGGCCAAAGATTTCTTCCTTTGCGATGGTCATGTCATTGTTCACATTAGCAAAGACCGTAGGCTTGATGTAGAAACCCTTATCAATGCCTTCAGGACGACCAGGCCCACCACAAACCAGAGTTGCGCCTTCTTCTATTCCTTTCTCTATCAGCCCCTGAATCTTGTTGAACTGTACTTCGCTAGCAACAGGACCAATAACGGTGTCTTCAGCATTTGGATCACCTGCCTTGACCTTCTCGGCAGTTGCCTTGGCAACCTGCATGGCTAGTTCCATTTTGCTTTCAGGTACCAACATACGGGTTGGTGCATTACACGATTGACCACTATTACCAAAGCAATTGGTAACGCCTTTGCTAACCCACTTCTCGATGTCTGCATCTTCCAGCAGGATGTTGGCAGATTTGCCGCCTAACTCCTGAGTGACGCGTTTAACGGTATCTGCAGCATTCTTGGCAATCGCAATACCTGCACGCGTACTACCAGTGAAGGAAACCATTTCAACATCAGGGTGAGCACTGATTGCTGAACCCACACCAGGACCATCACCATTCACCACATTGAAGACGCCAGCAGGTACGCCTGCTTCGTGAAGGATTTCAGTCAGTATCATGGCATCAAAGGGCGCTACTTCACTAGGCTTCAAGACCATGGTACATCCCGCTGCCAAGGCTGGTGCAACCTTACAAGCCACCTGATTCATGGGCCAGTTCCAGGGAGTAATCAAACCACAAACGCCAATAGGTTCCTTCTTGAAAAGGGTCGTGCCCTTGGTGTTTTCAAACTCGTACTCTTTGAGCACATTCAGTGTGAACATAAAGTGAGCCAGTCCTGCGCCTGCCTGCGCTGTGGTAGCTAGTTTCATCGGTGCGCCCATTTCTTCCGAGATAGCTTTAGCGATTTCACCTTGTCGTTTTTGATAAAGCGCGATGATTTTTTCAAGAAGCGCAATACGCTCTTCTTTTGAAGTTTGGGAAAAGCTTTCAAAGGCTGTTTTTGCTGCTGCAACTGCTTTATCTACATCTGCTTTGGAGCCAATGGAAATCTCGCCCATTTTGCCTTCGGTGGCTGGATTAATGACGTCCAGCGTTTTCGGTTCGACGGGGTCTACCCACTGACCATTGATATAAAACTGTTTGTAAGAATACATAGCTGCTCCTTGATGACGGTATTAAGGGATTAAAGTGCTTCCTGAGCGAAAACAGGCGTGTATATTGACCCAAGAGCAAGCGGCAAGTCCAGTGACGCATACTTGATTCTGTTGACCAGCATGCCTTGAGTTTGCTGCGATATGTTCAAGTGCTTAGGGATTAGCTACTATCTAGTGCTTAACTTTTTCTGTCGCTGGAAACACCATGAATCTTGAAAGTTTTAACCAGAATCTTTTTGATTACCTTAATCATTCACCCACACCCTTTCATGCAGTTGAAGAGGCTGGAAAGCTGCTTGCTCAGGCAGGCTTCACTCATCTAAATGAGTCGGAACAATGGCAGTTGGAAGAGGGGAAAGCTTATTTCCTCACACGAAACCAGTCCTCTTTATTAGCCTTTGTTTATGCTGCCCGTGATTGGGATGAAACGGGTTGCAGGTTATTTGGTGCCCATAGCGATAGCCCATGTCTTAAGGTGAAACCCAATCCAGAAATTCAGATAAAGAATTATCTGAAGTTGGGTGTTGAGGTTTATGGTGGTGTATTGCTGAATCCCTGGTTTGATCGGGATTTAAGTCTTGCTGGAAGAGTTGTGGTGGAAACACAAAGTGGCGAGCGTGAAGGTGTATTAATCAATTTCGAAGAAGCCATTGCCTTCATTCCTAGTCTTGCCATTCACCTTGATCGTGAAGTGAACCAGAAGCGTTCAATCAATTCCCAAACTGATATTGTTCCAGTAGTGATGCAAGTAGAGGAAAAATCCTTAAAGACTGTTTTTAGTGAGGTCTTAATTGCACAGGTGAATAAGCAATACCCACAATTGAAAGTTAAAAAAATCAGTGATTTTGAATTAGCATTTTATGATGTACAGAAAGCAGCGTATGTGGGTTTGAATAAAGATTTTATTGCCAGTGCTCGACTAGACAATCTCTTGAGTTGCTTTGTTGGTATTCAGGCTTTGATTGAATCCTTTAAACAAGGTAAACAGAATGCAATGCTTGTGTTAAACGATCACGAAGAAGTGGGTTCACAAACAGCGCAAGGTGCACAAGGTACTTTGCTTCGTAGTGTTATTTCAAGAATCTGTGGAAATACAGAAGCGCAGGCTCGTTGCATGTCAAAATCACTGCTGATTTCTTCTGATAATGCCCATGGTGTACATCCGAATTTTCCAGACAGACATGATGGTAACCATGGTCCATTGTTAAATAAGGGACTGGTTATCAAAATCAATGCCAATCAACGTTATGCCAGTAACAGTTTAAGTAGCGCGCGAATCAAGGAAATTGCTGAGCAACTTGGAGAGTCGATTCAAAGTTTTGTTGTACGAACCGATATGGCTTGCGGTAGCACGATTGGCCCTATTACTGCAGCAGAACTGGGTGTTCAAACTGTTGATGTGGGTGTGCCAACCTTTGCCATGCATTCGATTCGTGAAAGCGCAGGTGCAAAGGATGCTTATTCACTTTTCAGGATTGCCCAGCAATTCTTTCAGGATAAGAAAATACTAATCTAGTTTTCTGTGGTAGCAGGTGGGGCTTTTGAGACTTCAAGTTGCTCTAGAATGTGCCCGAAATCCTTAGCTGTGATTATTCCCTGGATTCTGAATGCTTTTATTTCTTCTCCATTTCTATCAAAGAAAAGAATGGCTGGCGGACCAAATAGGTTCAAAGTTTCAAGTAAGTTGAAATTTTCCAAACTGTTTGCGCTTAAGTCTGCACGAACAAGATGAAATTGTTGAAGTGTCGTGCTGAATTCTGGATTAGCAAAAATATGTTCTTCAATTTCCTGGCAGGAAGTACACCAGTCTGCATAAAAATCCAGCAGCAGAAGTTTCCCTGAAGCAGAACTCGTCTTGATTTCTTTTTCCAGATCACTCATGGAATGAATGATGATGAAGCCATTATGCAATGCTTTTGAAGTCTGACTGTTTTCCGAAGACGGCTTCGAAAGATTTTCCAGTGGCTGTAATAATTTATGATTCCCTAATGAAGCACCTACGATACAAAGTATTCCCCAAACCAGTAGAATGATTTGAACGCTTTTGAGTAGTGCATGCTGATTTTGCCAAGGGCCAAGCATGAAGGCAGAAAAAATAAACAGCACTCCCCATAAACCAAGAATAATCTGTCCATCGAGAAAACGTGCCAGCATCCAGATGGCGACCGCAATGAGCAATAAACCAAAAATACGTTTGATAATATTCATCCACTCGCCGGATTTCGGTAGCAGGTTAGTGCCAAAGGTGCACAAGGCGATGAGCGGTGCGCCCATCCCAAGCCCAAGGCAAAACAAGGCGAGAGCACCGAGATAGATATTTCCGGTACTGCTGATGAAAACCAGAGCGCCAGCAAGGGGAGCAGAAACACAAGGAGAAACAACTAAAGCTGAAAGAATACCCATGATGGCAGCGCCTAAGAGGCTACCACCTTGTTGCTTGCGTGAAAGTTCATCCAGTTTTTGTTGAAGTATGTGAGGCAGACGCAGTTCATAAACATCAAACATGGACAATGCTAAAGCGATGAACATCACTGCGAAAACAGCTAATACCCATGGCTCCTGCATCCAGATTTGTAAGTTAGCGCTGGCGCCAAGTGAAGCAGCAAGCACACCAACTAGGGTATAACAAAGACTCATGGCGAGTACGTAGGTGCTTGAAATGAAAAAGGCCTGTCGAGTGCTTAAAGCCTCTTCTCTTCCTAAGACCAGACCAGAAATAATAGGCATCATCGGAAGTACGCAAGGGGTAAGGCATAAACCCATACCTAAAATGAAAAACACCAGACTAATCTTCAGAAACGAGGCGTCGCCAAGAAGCTTGGTTATGGCATCAGTTTTGTTTTGATCATTGTCTGAAGTGGCAGGGTTCTCGTTTAGAGATGGTTTTCCAGAAAGTTGCACGCTTTGTAAGGGATAGCAAAGCCCCGCTTCAGCACACCCCTGGAATTGCAGTGTTGGATTTTCCAAAGGTGTAGCACTTATAAAACGTGCACTGACCTTATGCTGAAAGATGGCAACATCTTTTTCGAAGTTAGGGTCATATTTTATATGTGCCTCTTTATTGAAAAGCGCGGAGATGGATGCCTTGGCTTTGGGTGTATCATTGATGGTCTTGATGGAATCACGATAGAGATAGTAGCCTTCTGTGATGGTCCAGGTGATTTCCCAGACTTCACCTTTGTTGGAATCCTGTCTAATGACCGTAAAAGGAAAAGCTTGTTCGACAGGCAGGAATTCATCCTGCTGCCATGAAACATCATTATTTTTATCAATAACGTCACTGAGTTTCAGGGCGAAAAGCTGACCATGGCTTAAAAGCAGGCATGTCAGCAAAATCAGCCGCAAAAGCCTGAATTGCGCTGAAGGAAGAAAGCTTTGTTTGGTGTATGATGAGGGCATCTTGAATAGGTGTTAGGAAATTGGCTCTTTTAAAGTGTATGGGATAGATGCTGCCTTAGATAGGCGATTGTATCTTGTAATGACAGGGCGATAAATAAGGACATTGTTTTGAACCCGAGTTGAGAGCCAGAGATAAAGGAATTGATATAATAGATGCATGAAAACCTAAGAAGTTCAGTGCTCTCAGTTATCAGGACAGAACAAGAAGATAAAGAACCTGAATCAAAATGAAACCAGAAGCCAGTCGTGTTTTTAAAATTGCTACGTTAGCTGTACTCAGCGTGTTTGCTTTCTTTGTAAACGCTCATTCCAGGGCGAATGAAGAAAATATGTCTTCCGTTCACGTTAATCAGAATAATCACAAGTATGTACTTGGACCTTACATTACTTATCTTGAAGATAAGGATGGCGGTTTGGACGTCAATGAAGTCTATAAACGTTTTTCAGAGAATGATGAAAAAATTAATTTGAATTATGAAGATACATTCAATCTAGGGCTTAGTAATTCCATTTATTGGCTAAAGATAGATTTCAGAACAAATTTGCCTGGTGACAAGTCTGAAGACAACTGGTTTCTTGAGCTTGCCTACCCCTTGATTAAAACAATTGATGCCTATTTTTTTTCCAAGGGTAAATTGATTGACTATCAACATGCGGAAGATACAACCAAGTATCTTGAAAAAAACTTCTATCGACATTTTATTTTTAAACTGAAGCCTGGTTTTTTTACCACCGAATCCAATGAGAAAGCTGAACTTCTGATTCGAGTTGAAAGCAGAGCCTTAATGATGATTCCTCTTATTCTTTGGGAAGGACAGGCTTTTTCAGAACATAACCGATTAATGGAATACTGGCTGGGTTTCTATTTTGGCTTAATGGCAATGATGTGTTTTTATGCCTTGGTTGTATCTGTTAATTTCAAGGACAGAAGTTACTTCTACTTTGTTTTATATATTGCCAGTTCAATGGTTCTTTTTTTCACACTATCAGGAATTTCGAATCGCGTATTAGCTGAGCATTCGGCGTTCTGGAATGAAAGAGCTCCACCTGTGTTTGGTTTTATGGCAATGGCTTTTATTTTAAAATTTTCTAGCAGTTTTGTTCAGTTGGAAAAGTTTTCAAAGAGACATAATCAATTTGTAAATTATTTTTTCATTGCGATGATTTTACTTTCAATGGTATCAGTATATAAGCCATACGAAATCATTATTCATATCTCTCTTTTGGTATCCTTGTTTTTTTCACTTTTTGTTTTTTATATAGCTGTCTATTGTTATTTAAGGGGTTCTAAATCGGGGAAAGTATTAATTGCTGTATTCACCATTCTTTTTATTTGCGTCTCGATGTTTACCTTTGCACTTTTAACATACGCTTCAATGAGTTGGGTGGATGAGCTGGGCTTGTATATTGGTTCAGCACTGTCATCTCTCTTTCTTTCATTTGGCTTGGTTGAGCAGATTAATGAAGAAAGAAGGCAGCGCTTTCAAGCCTTGATTCGTGAAAATCACGCTGTACAGAACCTAAGGAAGCTTGAAGAGAAAGCAACCTTAAGTGCATTGGTTGACCCTTTAACTATGCTTCCAAATAGAGCAGCGCTTGAACGTTTTAGTAGTGAATTCTTTGACACTAAAGACAGGAAGGTTGAGCCTCTTGCCTTGGCTTTCTTTCAAATACAGGGTTATGACCAGGTAAATCATAGTTTGGGTTTTAGAAGTGGTGATTTGCTGATTGAAAAAATTTCTGCTCGTTTAAATCGTTCGGCTGCAGAAATTTCTGAGAGTATCGCTATTCGTTTTTCACCGCAGGATAAGGCCCACGCCGTTAGAATTGATAGTAATGCATTCGTTGTATTGTTAGGTATGAAGGAAGGTAAAGACAGCTGTATCAATAATATCCAGCATCTACTTGAGATTCTAAATCGTCCTGTTTCTGTGAATGACATGAAACTTGAAGCCAAGTCTCGCGTTGGTATTTCGTTTCTTCCTGAGCATAGCACCAATATTTTTACGCTCGCGAGATTTGCTCAGGCAGCAGCGGAATCCCAGTTGGAGCAGGTCAACAAACCGGTACTGTATTCCAGTGTTATTGGAAAGGAAGTCAGTCGTAAGTTGAGGTTGGTTAGTGATTTACGAGTTGCTTTGCAACGAGAAGAATTTTCATTGGTTTTCCAGCCTCAGTTGGATATTAGAAATAAAAAGATTGTATCGATAGAAGCGCTCATTCGTTGGCCGCACCCTGAGTTTGGCGAATTAAGTCCTGATGAGTTTATTGTGCTTGCTGAGCAAGCTGGTTTGATTGATGGTCTAACATATTGGGTCGTCGATAATGCACTGGACGGTTTAACCTGGTTAATTGAGAGGGGGGTTAAGTTAAGACTGTCTGTCAATATTTCAGCAAGAAACCTGTCTCAAGAAGATTTTCATACCTCGCTTCTCAAGATGCTTGAGCAAAGAGGTTTAAAGTCTTCAGTTCTAACCTTGGAACTAACTGAAACATCATTGATGAATAACCCTGAGCAAGGCATGAGAATTCTGAGGGAGATACATAAGTCAGGTATTACGATTGCTATTGATGATTATGGCGCTGGCTATTCATCACTTTCCTATATCAAGGAGTTACCTATTTCAGAGTTAAAAATTGATAAACGTTTTGTAAAACAGGTTGATAGTTTGCATAGCGATCGCGTGATTACGAAATCCACAATTGCCCTGGCTCATGAAATGGGTGCGCGTGTGTGTGCAGAGGGCGTCGAAACAGCTGAAAGCCTGACGATTCTTGAGCAGTATGATTGTGACTTGGTTCAGGGCTTTCACATTGCCAAACCGATGAAAAAAGAAGACTTGCTTATTTGGGTAGGTGAGTATCAGACAACTTAGCTTTTTCAATATGTGCTCGTGAAAGTTTATCGTGATAGCATTGCGAAAAAATAATAAGCGGACAGTAGTAGGTCATTATGTCGAAAAAGATTTTGGTCGTAAAAAACCCGGTTTCTGGCAGTGGGAAAAAAGGGAAAATCATCGAGAAATCCATTCAGGCTTTAAAAGAACTGTCTTGTGATGTTGTTATCTACAATACAACCTGTGCAGGCGATGCCATTAGTTACTTACTTAACCTGAATGAGGAATTCGATATTATTGTCGCAGCGGGTGGCGATGGCACGGTTAATGAAGTGATTAATGGCATGTTGCACAAACCGGCGACGCCTTTAGGTGTCATACCCGCAGGTACCACTAACGTATTGGCCAAGGAATTAGGTTTACCTAAAAATCCCAAAAAACTTGCGGATATTATTGTCAATGGTTTCCCTAAAGCAGTTTATCTTGGGCGTTTGAATGATAGACGTTTTTCCATGATGGTGGGTCTTGGTTATGACGCATGGGTTGTGAATCAGGTTAATCTGGATATCAAGAAAAAGTTTGGCAAGTTGGCTTACGTGATTTCCATGTTCAAGGAACTTTTCAGCTTTGGCAAACAAAGCTTTGTTGCTGAAGTGGATGGGCGTCAGACAAAAGTAAGCTCCATGATTATTACTCAGGGGAAATATTATGCAGGGAGTTTTATCTTGTCGCGAAAAGCGGATCTGAGTTTGCCTAGCATGCAGGCTATTATTATAGAAACAGAAAGTTTCTGGAAATTTCTGCTAACTGTCTTTGCCTTACCTCTGGGTATGATGGAAGTACTACCCTTTGTTAAATCTGTGGCAGCAAAAAACATCAAGATAAAAAGTATTGAAAGCAAACCGCGTTATGATGTCTTGCAGATGGATGGTGATGCCGCAGGTTCATTGCCAGCCAATTTGCAGATTGAAGAAACGCCAATTTCAGTGATGGTTAAAAACTGATTAATCCTTTCGTTTTTTCTGTTCTAGTTTCTGTATGCGATAACTTCGCGGAGTGCGACCTGTCCATTTCTTGAATGCTCTGTAAAAACTTGAGGCATCATTAAAACGTAAGGAATAAGCAATGTCGTCAATCTGTATATTTGGGTTGGCAAGATATTCAAGCGCTAGTTCTTTCCTTACTTCATCGAGAATAATCTGATAACTGGTGTTGTACTGCTTCAACCTTCTTCCGAGTGTTCTTGGGTGAAGATGTAAGATATCTGCTACTTGATCAAAGGTAGGCAAGCTTTCTTCATAACTGAAAATTATTTTTCTAACTTTTTCTGGATAGGTTTCTCTTTGTTCAAGGGATTGCAGAATATCCCGACAAATCTGTTCAGCCATTTTTGCCGTGTTTGGATCGGATTCTGGCAAGGTGTAATCCAGTAAGTTCGAAGGAATCACAATCTGGTTATATTCTTTTGAGAACTCAACATTTTCGCCAAGAATCTCGTAAAAGAAATCGCTGTATTCAGGTTCTTCCTGTTTGAAGTGTACTTTGGCGGGGTTCTTCAGGAAGCTGGAATAGAATTCATGCTGTCGGTTGCTGTCCTGATTAAACATGGATTTGAAAATGGTATAGAAACCCGCAATGATGCCTTCGGCCATCAGGTTTTCAAAACCTTTTAGATTGGTAGTAAAGATAATTCGAAGGTAAGCATTCTTTGATTCTTCAATAAACTGTAAATCCATGAGTGTGAACAGCGTTTTGTGATATTTGGTCATGAGCTGCAGGGCATCGCGAAGTGTTTTGCTACTCATGAAGGCATAGCCAAGAATGCCATGAGAGGTAATAGATGTTCTTGCGCCGTAGTAAAGACCAAAGGTTGGGTCGCCTAACAAAAAGGAAGCGTTCTTTAACACTTTGTAATATTGCTCGCCATTAACAAAATCATGACTGCTATCAAGGATGGAAATGTCGATACCGCTATCTTTTAACAAGTCTTCTGCAGAAATATTCTTTTCTTCGCACAAGCGAATGAGCAGAGCTAGATAGTTAATTGAAATTGTAGTTTCTTCTAAACGCATGGAGTGACGCTCAATTTAAATTGATTGACGCCTTGTTCTTTTCAACTTTTTGAGCATACAAGATCGTAGGACTTCCCTGTAATCAAAGCAGCCTTGATGTTTCCTGCTTTTTCCAGAGTGCTGAAAACGGATTCCATTTTTTCACCCGTCTATATTCCATGAAGGATATTTACCATGGATAGTCAGTGTGTGTCAGAATATGCAATTTATTGCTGAATTTCAAGATTAGGCTCTTCGATGATGACTTCCTGAGTTTGAGCTTCCTGTATTTCTCCGTAGCCATAAACGGCTTCAAGTTTGAATTCGATACGAGGTAATGCTTCAAACTCGAATTCACGAGGCCAGGTGATACCAGGTGTAATCTGATAGAAAAGCCAGTTTTGATAAAAATTCTTACGATACCTTAACTCAATCCAGTATTGATTAACCTGATCTTTTTTTCTGGTGTGGAGCGTGTCTTCATTTTGCCCGTTGATGCCAATGGTATAGGCAATCAGGCTTTTTTTATCAAGCTGTCTGTAAAGCGTTAGGGTTTGCGAACCTGTCCAGTAAGTATGTACATCCCAGTAGGTTAATGTGCTTCCCGAACGAAAAAAATACTTGAGCGTAAGCGGGTATTCGAACACAAAATTATTCTCAGCAAATTTGCCATAGGAATCCTGCCAGCCGAGGGTTTCTGTAAAACGCAGTTCAACATTTTCAAACTTAAATGTTCGTCTCCCTCTAATGTGCGCAAAGGGATCAATGGGTGTGCGGAATTTGATACCTGCACTGAAACGGATATCAACTAATTCGTTGCTTTTTAATTTTCTTCCAAGAGCCGTTGTTAGCGTTGAGTCATTTTCATCATTGACCAGGTTGTTAGCTTCCTGAGAGGCTTCCTGATTACCAGAGTCATCAGATTCCAGACTTAGAAACCATTTGTTTTTTGTATTAGGTAATGCGAGGTAAAGGCTTGTGTGTGGTTTAAGTGTTGGCGTGTAGTATTTTTGGTATTGATTGCTTACGCTAACCTTTAACCTGCTTTCGTAACTTTCCTCAATATAATCCTCTTCTGCAAAGAACCTGTCGACATAAGATGAAAATCGATGCAAACGCTGAGATACATTTTGCTGGGACTCATTAGCGGCTTGACGAGACCGTTGTAGGGCTGCCTCCTGTCTCAATCGAAGTTCTTTATAAAACTCTTCGTCGGCTTTCCAGAAATAAAAAGGTTCATTATCTTGTTTTTCTTCAGGGTTCTTGGTTTCCTTGGGACTTTCTGTTTCTGTTTCTGTTTCTGTTTCTGTGTCGACATCCTGACTCTGTATCTCACTGTCGTCTGCAGTGACTTGCACAGAATCTTGTTGTTCATTTATCAGATTTTCACCATGCAATACCGAGGGAAGGAAAGTCTGAATAAGCATGAAGACCATGAACAGGCAATGGGAAGCCTGGAACCTTCCTTTTATCTGAATGATGGCGTAGTCAGTAAGTTTCAAGAAAAAGATTTCCTGATGATGTATTTGATATTTTTTTATGGTCGCTGAGCTGTTCTGTAAGCTTTATGTCTATGAGAATAAAGCTTACGGGAAAATTTGCCACGAAAAAAAATGCCGGAACAAGTCCGGCATATCAGGGTTGGGAAAACAGGAGAAGGGTGTATTAATCCCAGGTAAGTGCGCCACCCGTCTGGTATTCAATCACGCGAGTTTCAAAAAAGTTCTTCTCTTTTCGAAGATCCATGATTTCAGACATCCATGGGAAGGGATTTTCACGACTTTCATATTGTTGTGGTAAACCGAGTTGTACAAGTCGTCGGTTAGCAATGAACTTCAGGTAATCTTCCATCATGGAAGCATTCATGCCCAATACGCCACGAGGCATGGTGTCTCGCGCATATTCAATTTCAATTTCAGTACCTTCCAGAATCATCTGGGTAACTTCTTCTTTGAACTCAGGTGTCCAAAGATGAGGATTTTCCAGTTTAATCTGGTTGATAACATCAATACCGAAATTCAGGTGCATGGATTCATCACGCAGGATGTATTGGAACTGTTCTGCAGTGCCAGTCATTTTATTGCGTCTTCCCATGGAGAGAATCTGGGTGAATCCACAGTAGAAGAAAATGCCTTCAAGCACGCAGTAAAAAGCCACCAGATTTTTCAACAACATCTGGTCGGTTTCTACCGTACCTGTGTTAAAGCTTGGGTCGCTCAGGTTTTGAGTATATTTCAATCCCCAAGTGGCTTTCTTGGCAATGGAAGGCACTTCACGATACATATTGAAGATCTCACCTTCATCCATGCCGAGTGACTCAATACAGTACTGATAAGCATGAGTGTGAATGGCTTCTTCAAAGGCCTGGCGAAGGATGTACTGACGGCATTCGGGGTTAGTGATCAAGCGATAGATTGCCAGTGTCAGGTTGTTGGCTACCAGTGAGTCAGCGGTTGAGAAAAAACCAAGGCTACGTTTAACGATGGTTCGCTCATCGGCACTCAGACCATTCTCGGATTTCCACAAAGCCACATCTGCAGTCATGTTGATTTCCTGAGGCATCCAGTGGTTAGCACAGCCATCAAGATATTTTTGCCATGCCCAGTCATATTTGAAAGGAACGAGCTGGTTCAGGTCAGCGCGACAGTTAATCATGCGTTTATCATCAACCTCAACACGTGCTGCACCCATTTCAAGAGATTCAAGACCTGCAGCAACATTTAACTGGTCAGCAGCATCCTGAGCCTTGTTGATGGCTTCATGATTTTCCTTAACCTCGGCTTTTGCCTGAGCGGGAGCCGCTGGAGACGGTTCTGCAACGGCTGAAGCTGCATTCGACTCTTCAGGACCGAAGCTCTGGCTCAAATCGACAATTGGCCTGGCGGGCGTTTTCAGCTCCGACGTGTCTGCGCTTCTTTGAGCGAGTGCTGGTACTGCACTCGGTTCTTGTTCACTTTTCGGGTTAGACGACGTTGCTGACGAACGCGAGCTGAGTTTCTCTTCTGCATGATAATCATCCCAACTTAGCATGGTTAATGTTCTCCGTGTTTTGGTCTGTTTCCAGTCCTGGTGGTTCTACTACGTGTTTATTTTTCTTCTTGCTTACTACTTCTTGTTATTGACAAGCCTCGCACTCGGGATCATCAATGGAACAGGCTGCTGGCAGTGGTGCAGGTGCGCCACTTGCAACAGCATTCAATGCACCATCAGAAATGGTGGATTTTTCTGCGGTGGTTGCTGAACGTGAGCGTAGGTAATAAGTGGTTTTTAAGCCTCTTAACCATGCCATCTTGTAAGTGATATCCAGCTTCTTGCCTGATGCGCCATCAATATAAAGATTGAGAGACTGGGCCTGATCAATCCATTTCTGACGACGACTTGCAGCATCAACAATCCAGCGAGGCTCGATTTCAAATGCTGTTGCGTATAAAGCTTTTAAATCTGCTGGAATGCGTTCAATTTTCTGAACGCTGCCATCGTAATATTTAAGATCGTTAACCATTACGTTGTCCCAAAGGCCACGTGCTTTTAGATCACGAACCAGATGTGGATTCACCACGGTGAACTCACCTGACAGATTCGATTTCACATAGAGGTTTTGATAAGTAGGTTCGATTGATTGGGTAACGCCGGTAATGTTTGAAATGGTTGCTGTCGGTGCGATTGCCATGACATTGGAGTTACGCATGCCGTTGGTTTTGACAGTTTCGCGCAGACCGTTCCAGTCGAGGGTGCTGCTGTCATCCACTTCAATGAAATCATTACCACGATGCTGTTTTAGTGTTTGTAGTGAATCGATTGGCAGAATGCCCTGACTCCACAAAGAACCGTCGTAGGAAGAATAGCTACCACGCTCCTTCGCCAGATTTGATGAAGCTTCAATGGCGTAGTAGGAAATGGCTTCCATGGAACGATCAGCAAACTCAACAGCTTCCTGTGAACCGTAAGGGATGCCTTGAACATAAATAGCATCCTGGAAACCCATAATACCCATGCCCACTGGACGGTGACGTAAGTTGGACTGGCGCGCCTGTGGTACAGAGTAGTAGTTGATATCAATCACATTATCGAGCATGCGAACTGCTGTCTTGATGGTGCTCTGTAACTTAGGCAAGTCAAGCTGACCATCAGTGATGTGTTGAAGTAAATTAACAGAACCCAGATTACAGACAGCAATCTCTTCTGCAGAAGTGTTCAGTGTAATTTCTGTACAGAGGTTGGATGAATGAACCACGCCAGTGTGTTGTTGTGGAGAGCGTAGGTTGCAAACGTCCTTGAAAGTAATCCATGGATGACCTGTTTCAAACAACATGGAAAGCATTTTGCGCCACAGTTCAGGTGCAGAAACTTTTTTGTGAAGGCGCATTTTTCCTTCAGCTGCCAGTTGTTCATATTCTTCGTAGCGTTTTTCAAAAGCCAGACCATAAAGGTCATGCAAATCAGGTGTTTCGTTGGGTGTGAACAGGGTCCATTCCTTACCTTGCATCACACGCTTCATGAATAGGTCGGGCACCCAGTTAGCAGAGTTCATGTCATGGGTACGACGACGGTCATCACCAGTATTCTTTCTAAGCTCAAGGAATTCCTCGATATCCACGTGCCAGGTTTCAAGATAGGCACACACAGCGCCTTTACGTTTTCCACCTTGGTTCACGGCAACAGCAGTATCGTTAACCACTTTCAGGAAAGGCACCACGCCTTGTGATTTACCGTTAGTGCCTTTGATATAAGCGCCCAGGCCGCGAACAGGTGTCCAGTCATTACCTAAACCACCAGCCCACTTGGACAACATAGCGTTATCCTGAATAGCACCATAAATTCCGTGCAAGTCATCAGGCACGGTAGTGAGATAACAAGAAGATAACTGTGGACGAAGCGTGCCAGAGTTAAACAAGGTTGGTGTTGAACTCATGTAATCGAAAGAAGAGAGTAGGTTGTAGAACTCAATGGCTCTTGCGTTCTTGTCTTGCTCTTCAACCGCTAGGCCCATGGCAACGCGCATGAAAAATACTTGAGGCAATTCAAAACGGATGTCATTTGAATGAATGAAGTAACGATCGTAAAGCGTTTGTAAACCAAGGTAGGTGAACTGGAAATCACGCTCGGCCTTGATAGCATTTCCAAGTTGCTCCATATCGAAATCAAGCAAGCTAGGGCTAATCAGTTCCAGTTCGACACCTTTCTGGATGTATACGGGTAATGCTTTTGCATAAAGCGTAGGCATTTCTGCATAAGTTGCCTGATGGGCAATACCAAGAAAACTTAAGGCTTCTGACTGAAGACGATCCAGCAGTAAGCGAGCAGTGACATAAGTGTAGTTGGGCTCTTCTTCAATCAGCGTTCGTGCTGTCATCAACAGCGACGTGTTAACGTCTTCCTGTGGAATACCGTCATAAAGATTCTTAACGGCTGCTTTAAGAATGCGATTAGGGTCGACACCTTCGAGGTCTGTGCAGGCAGCGTTTACCATGCTGGCCATGCGAATCTGGTCAAGAGGAACGAGACTACCATCGGCTAGCGCCATGTTAATGACAGGTTCGTCTGTTGCTTGCTGACCTTTTAATAATTCACGTTCTTTTGCGCGCTCGCTTCGGTAAAGAACGTATGAACGTGCCACCTTGTGTTCACCTGAACGCATTAAGGCAAGTTCTACCTGATCCTGAATGTCTTCAATGTGAATGGTACCGCCTGTTGAGAGACGTCGTTTGAAAATGGAAGACACTTGCTCGGTGAGTTGTTCAACGGTTTCATGAATGCGGCTTGAGGCTGCTGCTGTTCCACCTTCAACCGCAAGGAAAGCCTTGGTGATAGCTATGGAAATCTTGTCGTCAGAATAGTCCACAACCGTCCCATTACGTTTGATGACGTGAATCTTGCCAGGGGCAGTTGCCGTTACGGCTACTTCGGGAGATCGGTTGGTTGCGGTGATTGGTGATTTGGAGGTGGTTGAACTCTTGCTTGAATTCTCGATTTCCATAGCTTAACCCTGGGCGTTTATGAAAGTGGTTGTTATTTGTGTTTTGCTTTTTGCTGCTTTGCAGCTATTGCTTTTATCGTGCCGGGTTTTAAACCAGGCTTGTTCTTTACTCTCTAACTTTTTCTTACTTCTTACTTTTTGCTTTGCACTCTTTTTTTTGCTTTGCATTTTTGCGTTTCACAGATTCACAATTAAAAACCTTATGAAGCTGTTGCAAAAACTTCCTGCAAAAACCGTGCTCACCTTGTTACTGAGTATTTACAAACCTGAAAAGGGTGGGGGGGTAGCTGTTTAAAAGCTTTTAATGAATGGCTAACGATGAGTGTCGATAGAATGGTTACGTCCATTGGGATTTATTCCATATGGGTTTGTATAACCTTATTAGTTCTCCCGATAACCCGCACAAGCCATCATTGCTATATAAAAAGACTAAAAACACGCAATAAGCTGAAACACTATATCTTGTGTTGTCGTCAAATTAGCTATTTTCCCAACTCCAACAAGCAGTTAGCTGTAATTGTTGAATTCCTACTTCAAGCCCTGACAGTAAAAAAGGCAAAACCCGAGAAAGAATTAGTTGCTGTTTTATTTGTTATTATCACAACATCTAGGGGTTTCTCGAGCTAGAGATACAAGATAGTGCGCTTCTAACTTGATTGCAAGTAGAATTTCCTGTGGGTATGAAAATAGTAAATTGTGGATATCCTGTGAGTAGCTGCTAGTGGAAAAATTCCAGAAAAATAGTGGATTGCCTGAAAAGCTTACCACTATATATAGTGTTTCAAGAAGGTGCATTCTTGGCTAAAAACTAACGTTTATGGGGCATTTTGCTGCAAGACAGAGAATGATAAGTCTGGATGTCTAAGTAGATAGCAAGGCAGATAGCGAGCTAGATAGACAGAACAACTTAATTTAGTAATCCTTACCATCCAGTTTCAGAATCCCCTTAAAGGTTTAGAGCTGGGGGTTTAGGAATTTATAAAAAAAGAGTTAAAAAGGAGTAAGGCGTGACGCAATTCATTCTAGCGATTGACCAAGGTACAACCAGTTCAAGAGCGATTGTTTTTGATGAGAAAGGAAAAGTTTGTGGACTTGCCCAAGAGGAATTTGAACAGTTTTTTCCTGAAGATGCCTGGGTGGAGCATGAGCCGGAACAGATTTGGGAAACCAGTCTTGCGGTATGTCAGCAGGCTGTAAAACAGGCAGGTTTGCAGATGGAGCAGATAGCTGCCATTGGCATTACCAATCAACGTGAAACTACGGTGGTTTGGGAACGAAGCACCGGTAAGGCGATTCACCGTGCCATTGTGTGGCAAGACAGGCGAACAGCACAGGTTTGCCAGCAGATGAAAGCAAAAGGCTTGGAAAAAACGATACAGGAAAAAACGGGTTTGTTACTCGACCCTTATTTCTCAGCAAGCAAGATTGCCTGGATTCTTGAGCATGTGCCTGATGCCAGACAGCGTGCTGAAAAAGGTGAGTTATGTTTTGGCACCATTGATAGTTTCCTGATCTGGCGTTTAACAGCTGGAAAGCAGCATTTAACCGATGCCACTAATGCCTCGAGAACGTCCTTGTTCAATATCCACACGCAAGAGTGGGATGAGGAATTGCTGAACATCTTTTCCATTCCGCGAAGCATGTTGCCAGAGGTGAAAGACTGCAGTGATGATTTTGGTGTAAGTGAGAAGAGTGTTCTAGGTGCGGAAATTCCCATTGCGGGTGTGGCAGGTGACCAACAGGCCGCATTAATTGGTCAAGCCTGTTTCGATCAAGGCATGGCAAAAAGCACCTATGGAACAGGCTGTTTCATGATTATGAATACGGGAACAGACTGTATTCAATCGACCCAAAAACTACTTAGTACCGTCGCCTACCGTATTGATGGCAAAGTAACCTATGGTCTTGAGGGCAGTATTTTTATCGCGGGTGCCGTGGTGCAGTGGCTACGTGATGGCTTGCAGTTGATTAAAAAGGCGAGTGATACGGAAGCCTTGGCAAAGGAGGCAGGCTATCAGAAAGATGTGTTTGTGGTGCCTGCATTTACAGGTTTGGGTGCGCCTTATTGGGATCCTGATGCCAGGGGCGCTATTCTTGGAATTACTCGTGATACAGGTATCAAGGAAATTGTTTCAGCAGCCTTAATGTCGGTGGGTTTGCAGACCGTGGATTTATTGAAAGCCATGGAAAAGGACGGTGCCTCATTTCCTAGCCGTTTAAGGATTGATGGCGGCATGATTGCCAATGACTGGATTGCCCAATCACTTTCTGACCTTATGCAGATCGAAGTGGACAGGCCTCAGAATGTCGAAACCACTGCATTAGGAGCAGCGTATCTTGCAGGTTTGCAGCAGGGAATATTTGCGTCGCTTGCAGAAATCGGTGAGCTATGGCGTAAGGAGAAAACCTTTGCACCTGCCATTGATGCAGCCTTTGCCGATGAGATTTATCAGAAATGGCAAAAGCAGGTGCAGAGAGTGTTGTCTCATTGATTAAGGATTTTGCTCCTGAATATCCTTACTCGCATTTTCAGCTTTCAGTTTTAAGCCTGCAGGAATCAGAAAGCCGAAGGGGAGCATCAGGAATTTATCCTTAATGACATTATCGCTGTGTTCCTTAAGTATTTTGTCAAAGAGAAAGGTTTCAATCACATGCACGAACATGGCGAGCACACCAACAAATACATATTTCTGACCGAATTTTGAATCCAGAAAAAGAAAGGCGACAACAACAACGCTAATCCAGTAGATTGAAATGACTTTTTTCCCAAGGGCAATTTGTTTTTCGTTTAAGAAATTCATTGATTAACTCCTTTTGATTTTGTTTTACTTTTTTTAAACCAGAAAATGCGATTTAGTGTTGTTCCTAGGTTGCTTGCTGGAAAAGGAATTCGATTAATGCCTTTTGTGCATGCAATCTGTTTTCTGCTTCATCCCATACAACAGCGCGTGGATCATCCATTAATTCTGCGCTGACTTCTTCGCCACGATGAGCAGGTAGGCAGTGCATGAATAATGCGTCTGCATTCGCTTTATCCATTAAAGATGTATCAACCTGATAAGCAGAAAATTTTTCTATCCGAGTTTGTTGTTCGGCTTCCTGCCCCATGCTGGCCCAGACATCCGTCACGACCAAATCACTCTGTGTTGTTGCTTCTTGTGGTGATGCGCAAACTGTAACCTGAGGATTCTGTTCCAGTAAGGCTTTTTTGGGCAAATACCCTTCTGGACAGGCAATATTCAATTTGAAATCGAATAATGCTGAAGCGTTGATATAAGACTGGCACATGTTATTGCCATCACCAACCCAGCAAACGGTTTTGCCAGCTATGTCGCCTCGATGCTCGAAGTAAGTCTGCATATCTGCCAGTAACTGGCAAGGGTGAAAATCATCAGTTAGACCGTTAATAACAGGCACAGAACTGTAACGTGCAAAGGTTTCCAGTTTTGAATGCTCGAAGGTTCGAATCATGATGATATCGAGCATGCTAGACAGCACCCTTGCAGAATCCTCAATGGGTTCACCGCGACCTAACTGAGTGTCGTTGGGTGAAAGAAAAATGGCAGAACCACCTAAATGCTTCATTGCTGCTTCAAATGAAACACGTGTTCTTGTGGAAGATTTTTCAAAAATCATTCCCATAACTTTATTTTCAAAGCTAGGGTCTGAATTTTCCTTGTGTAATTTCTTTAACTCGGTGGCACGTGCAAGCAAAGTTCTTGCTTCATCGCTATTGAGATCTTTCAGTGTCAGGAAATGTCTAAGAGTTGCCATCACCAAACTCCTATTTCAGTAACTTTCCGTTTATTAAGTTCGCAAGAATGGAAACACAAAGATCCATTTGTTCTTTTTCAACAATCAATGGTGGTAATAGCCTGATGACCTTGCCACTGGTTACGTTAATCAGCAAGCCCTGATTAAGCGCTTCTTGAACAAGCTGAGGCGCGTCATCTACCAGTTCAATACCCATCATCAAACCGTGATGCCTAATGTTGACCACTTTTTCGTTTCCAGAAAGTTCTTTTGTAAGCGCGTTGAAAAAATACTGTCCTTTTTCTTCTACACTGGAAAGGAAATCACTTTGTGACAATCGATTCACAACTTCCAGAGCAACGGTGCAAACCAGATGATTGCCACCATAAGTTGAACCATGATTTCCAGCCTTCATTAAGCCTGCTGCCTTGTTTGCCGCAAGACAGGCACCAATTGGCAAGCCATTGCCCAGGGCTTTTGCTGTTGTTACTACATCGGGTTTAATAGACGTATGTTGAAACGCAAAATACTTTCCTGTTCGTCCATTACCTGATTGCACTTCATCCAGCATCAATAGCCAGTTTTTTTCCTGACAGATTTCGTAAAGTGAATTCAGGTAGTCTTTGTCTGCAATATGAATACCACCTTCGCCCTGAACAGGCTCAAGAAGCACAGCAACGATATGTTTGTTTTTGTCAGCAATATCTTTGACTGCTTTTATGTCGTTATAAGGAACACGTATAAAGCCCGGCACCAGTGGTTCAAAGCCAGCCTGCACTTTTCTGCTTGCAGTGGCGCTTAGAGTAGCCAGTGTTCTGCCATGGAAAGCATTTTCCATCACAATAATCTGTGCTTGGTCGATATTGAGTGTTCTTCCATGCAAGCGTGCAATCTTGATGGCGGCTTCATTCGCCTCGGCACCGGAGTTTGAAAAGAAGCAATTCTCCATCGCACTGATTTGGGTCAGCTTTTCAGCCAGCGCTTCCTGTGCAGGGATTCGGTAAATGTTCGATGTGTGTATGAGTTTAGCTGCCTGCTCGGAAATGGTTTTTGCAATGGCAGGGTCTGCATGACCAAGACCGACCACACCGATACCAGCAAGCATGTCGAGATACTCATTACCTTCCTCATCATAGAGATAGCAGCCTTCGCCTTTCACAAAAGCTTTATCCAACCTGGAATAGGTAGGCATAAGTGATGTAGTTACAGGTTTTGATGTCATCTTGTTTGCAAAATCACGGTTGAATACAAAATAAAAAAGGCGGCTCGGAAGCCGCCTTTCTATGAATCTGGAATAGAATCTGGAATAAATTGTGCGATTGCTTAAATCATAGCCACAAACCTATATAGAGGCAATAGCCTGACATTACCCTTACAAGGAGTAGGGTTGATTAAAAAATCCCGGGCGATTGCTTGAAAAAAGCTATTCAAGCAGCCATATTAGACGCCCCTGATATCGATGTCGTTTTGACCTTCAGGTGCACCACTTTTTCAAGCTTTCGGACTTTACCTATGACTATTCTTGACGTAATCAAACAACAGATTGAGCAGAACGATGTGATTCTCTACATGAAAGGCACGCCTCAGTTTCCACAATGTGGTTTTTCAGCTCAGGTTGTGGACGTGCTTAAACCCATTGGGCGTCAGTTTGCTTACGTGAATATCCTGGAAAATCCTGAAATCAGAGCGTCGCTTCCTGAATATGCTAACTGGCCAACCTTTCCCCAGTTATGGGTTAAAGGTGAATTGGTTGGTGGTTGCGACATCGTCGTTGAAATGGCGAGAAACGGTGAGCTGAAACCTTTGCTTGAAGCTGCCGTGCCAGAATCTGAATAACCCCATCTTTTATTTATTTACGAGGAAATATCATGAGCGTTTTAGTTGGAAAAAAAGCCCCCGATTTCACTGTGCCGGCTGTGTTAGGTAGCGGGGAAATTGTTGATTCCTTTTCATTATCACAAGCCATTAAAGGCAAATACGGATTGGTTTTCTTCTACCCACTGGATTTCACATTCGTGTGTCCTTCTGAGTTGATCGCTCTTGATCACCGTATGGAAGAATTTACAGCACGTGGCGTAGAAGTGATAGGCGTATCCATCGATTCACACTTCACACACAACGCCTGGAGAAATACACCAGTAAATAACGGTGGCATTGGCGCTGTTAAATACACATTGGCTGCCGATATGAATCATGACATCTGCAAGGCTTATGATGTTGAATCAGAAGGTGGTGTTGCTTTTCGTGGTGCCTTCCTGATTGATAAAGAAGGTACTGTGCGTTCACAAATCGTCAACGATTTGCCACTTGGAAGAAACATGGATGAACTGCTTCGTTTAGTTGATGCGCTTCAGTTCCACGAAGAGCACGGTGAAGTGTGCCCAGCTGGCTGGCAAAAAGGTGATAAAGGTATGGATGCATCACCCGATGGTGTTGCTAAGTATCTTGCTGAAAATTCAGGTAAGTTGTAATTCCTTGATTTTTTCAGTTTCCAAAGAAAAACAAAAAGGCGCTTATTGGCGCCTTTTTTGTGTCTGGAAGTTTATGTCTTGAAAATTTTATTGAAAGAGTAAAGTTGCGGCGAACCCCAACCAGCCAGGGAGGAAATAGGAAGGGGCAGCCACGAAAGAAATCTTACAACAGGTCTTGTGCTTTGAAATCATGGCAAAGTGATATCACTTTCGTGATAAGAGCTGCTAATGGAAATTGAAAAAGAAAATGTTTTGTAAAAAATTTAAGAAATATGAAAGGTGATGATGGTGCGCCAGGAGGGACTTGAACCCCCACGCCAAAGACACTAGAACCTAAATCTAGCGCGTCTACCAATTCCGCCACTGGCGCGCATGAAGTTGGGAAACCCAGAACTGGGCTATTCCCTGAAAATGAAGGTCGCGATTCTACCAGAGAAGTTCAGGCAGTCAACGAGGAACTTGACTGCCTGAAACTAAGAGATTTACTGAACGCGTTTTGCGGTTGGGTTGTCTTTTTCGTAAAGGCGAATCAGACGGGCAACATCCTGTTGAATTTGCTGAATAGTTGAGCTCATTCTGCTGCGATGCGCATCGATGGTGTCGATAGCTTGAGCATTGGCTTCAACTTTTGATACGAGGTTGGTGACATCTGGGCTTGGACCAGAGTTCTGTTTAAGGGCTTGAATTTCAAAGGTGTTTGACGAAATTTTACTGCTCTGCGCCTGTACTGAACTTGTTACGCTGGAAACGCTGCTTTTAACTTCATCAACAGCGCCTTCCTGTTTGTCAATTCGGCTGCTGTTCCACTGAGCTTCTTTGTTAAGTTTGCTCACTCTGCTTTCAAGGCTAATAAGTCTGCTGGTCAATGAACTGCCTTCTGCCTGAGCCTGGGCATCACTATCAGCGATACTGCCTTCAATTTTCTTCAATCTTTCATCCATTTTGATTACGAAATCATTGGTCTTTAATAATTTGCCTTCGAGATTCTTGAACTGCATATCCATGTAGAAAAACAATCCGCCTGCAACACCAAGAATAAGTATGAATGCGATTGAGAAGGGCACCCAAGGTGAAGCCTGTTTTTGTGGTGGCATCATTGGGGGTTGGGCATAGTTAGCACTGGCTCTCGGAGGCCGTGATGCAGAAAGTCTAGGATCAGTTGCCATGATCAGATTTCCTCTTGGTATTTTGGTTTTCAGAATTAATTAAGGAATGCTGCTACGTGTTACTTATTGTTATTCGGGAACCGGTAGCAGGCATAAAGATAGCCTGTTGTGCCTTATAAGACAATCAGATGGGAGCGTGATTTTAAAGATTTGTTAACAAGTTCTCGTAAGCGTTTGTAAAATCGAGAAATATTCAAAAAAAAGCCGTGATATTTCACGGCTTTATGGGTTTTAGATATGGCTTGAGGGCGTGTTAACAGGCTTCAATCAATCCTGCTGCGCCTTGGCCACCGCCGATACACATGGTGATGAGACCATACTTCTGTTTTCTGCGAATCAGTTCCCTTGCAGCATGACCAACCAGTCTGGAACCTGTCATGCCATAAGGGTGACCTATGCTAATGGAACCGCCATTAACGTTAAGCTTGTCATTGTCTATACCTAGAGTATCGCGGCAATAAACTGCTTGTGACGCAAAGGCTTCATTAAGTTCGATGATGTCGATGTCATCCATTTTCAAACCGGCTGCATTTAGAAGTTTTGGCACAGCGAACACAGGGCCAATCCCCATTTCGTCTGGCGCACAACCTGCAACTGTGAAGCCTCTGAAATAGGCAAGCGGTTGCAGGCCTAACTGTTCGGCTTTTTGTGCACTCATGACCAGTGTCATGGATGCTCCATCTGATAGTTGTGATGAATTACCTGCTGTCACAGAGCCTTTTTCAGGATCGAACACAGGTGGAAGAGAGCTCAGGCTTTCGATGGTGGTATCAGGGCGGTTACATTCGTCTTTATCGACAGTGCCTTCGAGTTCGGTTTCTGCACCTGTTTCCTTATCTTTTTTCACCCACTTTACGGTCATGGGAATGATTTCTTCATCGAAAAGACCTGCCTCTTGTGCTGCCGCAGTACGTTGCTGACTGAGTAGTGCCATTTGATCCTGATCTTCTCGTTTAACTTTGTAACGTTGAGCAACGATTTCAGCAGTTTG
>JBECKS010000274.1:0-1262 GCA_040235395.1 Pseudomonadales bacterium
TTCGTACAGGAGATCAAGACCGTTGCCAACCTGCAGCACCCGAACATCCTGCCCCTCTTCGACTCGGGTCGGGCTCTTGCGCCCCCCCAGTCCTCCGCCGATGAGGAGGGAAGCGAGAAGGCCTTTCTCTACTATGTGATGCCCTTCGTCGACGGGGAAACCCTCCGTGATAAGCTGATCCGCGAGACACAGCTGGGTGTCGATGAGGCGGTCCGCATCACGTCGGAGGTTGCCGATGCTTTGGACTACGCCCATCGCCAAGGCATCATCCATCGGGACGTCAAGCCCGAGAACATCCTCCTGAGCGACGGTCGCCCCATGGTTGCCGACTTCGGCATCGCCCTGGCCGTCCAAGCCGCCGGCGGAGACCGGCTTACCCAGACCGGGCTCACTCTGGGTACCCCCCATTACATGAGTCCCGAGCAGGCCACGGCGGAACGGGAGTTGACGCTCCGTTCGGATATCTACTCCCTGTCGGCCGTCTTGTACGAGATGCTCTCAGGAGTCCCGCCTCACACTGGGGCCACGGCGCAGGCAATCATCCTGGGGATCGTCGCCGACGAGGTCCAACCTCTTATGGACCTGAGGAGATCCGTGCCGGCACACGTAGCCGCAGCCACCGCCAAGGCCCTGGAGAAGATACCGGCCGACCGATTCGAGAGCGCAGCTTCCTTCGCCGCGGCCCTGACGGATGCACGGGCCATGTCTGCGGAAGCCATCGCAGCTCACGTGGGTCCCGACTCGCCGCCTTCAAGGTTCAAGACCAGACGCATCTCTTCCAGGTGGGTCCCCGTCCTGATGGCCGCCAGCGCAGCGGCCGGATGGCTTCTTCGGCCCATTCCAGACCCTTCTCCACCCCCAGTTACCCGATTCACGGTCCCGGTGCCTCAGGGTCATGAAATGGGATACCGTCCGAACCTCATCATCTCGCCGGGGGGCCGGATCATAGCGTACTTCGTGGGGGACACCCTCTTCAAGAGATCCCTCTGGAAGGACGAGGCCGAAGTGCTAGGGGTCGTTCCAGGGGAGTGCTGCCCCCTCTTTTCCGAGGACGGTCAGTGGATCTACTTCGGTCGTGACCCAATGGAGGACCCAAAGGGAATGTCGGTAGATGGCGGGCCGGTTGTGGACCTAACGGCCCAGTTACGGGACCAGGATATGGTATACAGTTCCGAGGCACTGTCTGGGGTCTTCCTTCGACGCGCCGGCAGTCTCGATTGGGAGCAGGTTACATCTCTCGACAGTCTAAGCAACGAGAGTGC
>JBECKS010000161.1:0-14566 GCA_040235395.1 Pseudomonadales bacterium
GATAACACTTCGTCTTCTGGAATCGACTCAATAATTTCTACCTTGTAGTACTCTCCCATTTCCTTGAAAAGTGCAACAGCATCATTTCTCGACATCTCTTTTCGATGCACTTGTAGATTCTGTTCAACGATTTCAGCCATTTTGGCTTCAATCCTCTCAAGGTCATCGGGCGTAAATGAGCGTTCGAAAGCGAAGTCATAATAGAAGCCGCCATCAATAACAGGACCAATAGTCACTTGTGCATTAGGAAAAAGAGACTGTGTTGCCTGGGCAAGTAAATGCGCAGTTGAATGACGAATAATATCCAGACCTTCTTCATCACGATCAGTGACGATGGCAAGGCTGGCATCTTGCTCGATGATATAACTAGCATCTACGAGTGTATCGTTTACTTTTCCTGCCAAGGTCGCCTTGGCAAGACCGGGACCAATATTTTCTGCAACTTGAAGGACACTAACGGGTGAATTGAAAGAACGAATGGAGCCGTCAGGCAAAGTAATGGAAGGCATGATTTTTTCCTTTTCAGTGGTCGCCCCTACTAAAGGCAACGTGATTTATAAAAAACGAGCGAACTATTATAAAGACCTATGCTCTGCTTTTAAAGTCACAGGAAAATTCAACGCAATAAAACTTCTAACAGGTATAAAAAAAGAAAAACAAAAGCGATGGTAGGCACGAGTGGATTCGAACCACCGACCCCCACCATGTCAAGGTGGTGCTCTAACCAACTGAGCTACGTGCCTATAAACCTATAACGGGAAGGAGCGCGATTATAAAGAGCGCAACCCCATATCACAACCAAAACTAAAGCTGCATGCTGATTTCACGCAAACGCGCTACTTCATCTCTCATGGCGGCAGCCTCTTCAAACTCCAGATTTTTTGCATGGGTGAGCATTTTCTCTTCGAGTACTTTTATTTGAGCGATGATGTCCTTGGGCTTCATATCATGAACATCCACCCGATACTCCACCTTTTTGGAAGCGACTTTTTTATCAGGCGTTTTCTTGTTTTTCACCAAACGTGCACCTTCCATGATATCCACAATATCCTTAACGATGCTTTTAGGCTTAATGTCATGCTCCTTATTAAATGCTTCCTGAATTTCCCTTCTTCTTCGTGTTTCATCCATCGCTGCCTGCATGGATTTCGTCACCTTGTCTGCATAGAGAATAGCTTTGCCATTCAAATGCCTTGCCGCTCGACCAATAGTTTGTATCAGGGAACGTTCTGAACGAAGGAAACCCTCCTTGTCTGCATCAAAAATTGCCACGAGAGAAACCTCTGGCATGTCCAAACCTTCCCTTAACAAGTTGATACCCACCAACACATCAAATTCGCCTTTACGAAGGTCACGAATGATTTCAACACGCTCAACGGTTTCAATATCCGAATGCAGATATCGAACACGCACACCGTGCTCATCAAGATAATCTGTTAAATCTTCAGCCATGCGCTTCGTGAGCGTAGTAATAAGTACACGCTCATCAGCTGCCACACGTTCTCGAATTTCGGAAAGACAATCATCAACCTGGGTTTCAGCAGGTCGAACTTCAATCAGTGGATCAAGCAAACCTGTTGGTCTGATAATCTGTTCTACCACCTGACCTGTATATTGCTCTTCATAAGGACCAGGCGTTGCCGACACAAAAATCACCTGCCCTACTTTCTGTTCCCATTCCTCAAAACGTAATGGTCGGTTATCAAGTGCAGAAGGCAAACGAAAACCATATTGCACCAATGTTTCTTTTCTTGAACGATCACCTTTATACATGCCACCAATCTGTGGAACCGTTACATGAGACTCATCAATCACTACCAAGGCATTCGATGGAAGATAATCATAAAGTGTTGGTGGTGGCTCGCCCTCATTACGTCCTGATAAATAACGAGAGTAATTTTCGATACCCGTGCAATAACCCAGTTCGCGCATCATCTCGATATCGTACTTGGTTCTTTCTTCAAGTCGTTGCGCTTCCACTAACTTGTTGTTGTCTCGAAAGTATTCGAGTCTCAGTTTTAGTTCTTCCTTGATGTTATCAACCGCACTCAGAATGGTTTCCCTTGGCGTAGCGTAATGGGTTTTTGGATAAATAGTCACTCTGGGAATTTTTGCTTCAATGCTACCTGTTAGTGGATCAAACAGACTCAGGTTTTCGACTTCATCATCGAAGAGCTCAATGCGAACTGCAAGTTTCTCTGATTCAGCAGGAAATACATCAATCACATCACCACGCACACGATAAGTTGCTCTGAAAAAATCGTGATCATTGCGCGTGTATTGTAGCTCTGCCAGTCGTCTAAGAATCTGGCGTTGATTGATTCGCTCACCCCTGCTCAGGTGCAACATCATCTTTAGATACAGATCAGGATCACCTAAACCATAAATAGCAGAGACAGTCGCCACCACAATGGCATCTTCTCTTTCCATCAGCGCTTTGGTTGCCGACAAACGCATCTGTTCAATATGCGCATTCACCGATGCATCCTTATCAATAAAGGTATCTGATGCGGGCACATACGCTTCTGGCTGATAGTAGTCGTAATAAGAAACGAAATATTCCACCGCATTCTTAGGGAAGAACTCCTTGAACTCACCATAAAGCTGCGCAGCCAGTGTTTTGTTGTGCGCAAGGATGATGGTGGGTCTCTGCAAGTTCTCTATCACGTGCGCGATGGTGAAAGTCTTGCCCGAGCCCGTCACACCCAAGAGCGTCTGGTGCGATAAACCTTCTTCGATTCCCTCACACAACTGGGCAATCGCCTTGGGTTGATCACCTGCGGGTTTGAAACTGGATTTAACTTTAAACGAAGCAGTCATAAAAAATTTATTGGCTTTTGATTTTTTCCAAAACAGAGTTCAAGTATCATTACACTGCTTACCAAGCATAAAAGCAGAAACAAACCCATCATTGTAATTGAAAGGCCAAAAAAGTGGACATTAAATTATCTGACCGCGTTCAAGCGATAAAACCTTCACCAACTCTTGCTGTCACCAACAAGGCCGCTGAATTAAAAGCTGCAGGGCAGGATATTATTGGGCTAGGTGCTGGTGAACCTGATTTCGACACACCGGAACACATTAAAGAAGCAGCCATAAAAGCCATTAAAGACGGTCAAACCAAATACACCGCTGTTGACGGAACACCGGCGCTAAAAGATGCCATTATCAAGAAATTCTCTACTGAAAATGGCTTCAACTATGAACCCAAACAGATTCTTGTTTCCTGCGGCGGCAAACAGAGCTTTTTCAATCTTAGCCTGGCCTTACTGAATGCAGGCGATGAGGTAATTATTCCAGCACCTTACTGGGTGTCATATCCTGACATGGTGCTCATTGCCGAAGGTGTGCCTGTAATCATCCCAACCGATGACAAACAGCATTTCAAGATTACACCTGATCAACTCCGCGCCGCTATTACTGATAAGACTCGCTTGCTAGTACTCAACAGTCCATCCAATCCCTCTGGTGCTGCCTACAGCAAAGAAGAACTAAGTGCGCTTGCAGAAGTGCTGATGGATTTCCCGAATGTGCTAATTGCTACTGATGACATGTACGAACACATCCTCTGGACACCAGAACCTTTCGTAAACATTCTGAATGCCTGCCCTGATCTTTATGATCGCTGCATCGTGTTGAATGGTGTTTCCAAGGCTTATGCCATGACTGGATGGCGGATTGGTTATGCTGCCGGCCCCGCAAAACTGATTGGGGCGATGAAAAAAATCCAGTCTCAAAGCACATCAAACCCGACATCTATTTCACAAGTAGCTTCAACGGCTGCATTGAATGGCCCGCAGGATGCGCTTGCGGTGATGCTCAAGGCATTTAAAGAGCGTCATGATTTTGTCAACAAACGTCTCAACGCAATGGATGGTGTTTCATGCAACAAAAGTGACGGTACTTTCTATGCATTCCCCAATGTGTCTCAAGTGATTGAGAGACTTGATGGCATCAATAACGATCTGGAATTTTCAGACTACGTCTTAGATAAGGGTAAACTTGCAATTGTTCCTGGTTCTGCATTTGGCAGCGAAGGTTACGCTCGACTCTCTTATGCAACCAGCATGGAAGTGCTGGAAGAAGCGCTAAATCGACTCGAAAGTGTGGTCAAATAAGCACAAGGCTCAAGTATTGACCCATTGGGGTGTGGACATTAAGATAGCGCCCCTTTCAGGGCATAGACTATCAAGAACGAGACTAGCCTGAACCCAACAATTCCTCGATAGCTCAGTTGGTAGAGCAAATGACTGTTAATCATTGGGTCCCTGGTTCGAGCCCAGGTCGAGGAGCCATACAAGCATAAAAAAAGCCCGGCATGTTCTGGGCTTTTTTTTGTCTATTTATTGTCTAGCGATTGCTACACACACCTACTCTTGGCTTTTTAACCCTTTATAGTTGGTTGTGCTGATTTCTTCCAGCGCCTCATGATAATCCACTAACAGTGAATCGACGTGACCAACAAAAAGTCCCATCCTGACACCAATCCGTATGTATTTAGTCTGACCTTTTTCAATATCAAAACTCACTGTGTTTGATTTTTTTGTTGATACTTTTAGCTCATGTTCACCAGGCAAGATATCCACATAGAAAAACCCATCAGCGCGAGCCACACCAACTTCCTGACCATCAATCATTACTTTTGGTCTTACTGCAGCGCCCAAGGTGCTTATCCTATATACAAATACCCTACCCTGTTCTGGGTTTAGTTTTGGAATTTGTTGTGAATATTCATCAAAGCCAGGTCCAGACGCACAGCTGAAAAATGAGAAACTGATGAGCAACAAGCTTATTGTTTTAAATATCTTTACCTTCATTTTTTCACCTTTCAGTAAGTTAACTTTATTCACTTATTTCTTCAGCATTTTTGTCATAATAATTCTGCAAAGCAGACTGATGAAACTGCATCTGGCTTTCAAGAACGAAGCGCATGCTTTCAGCAATATCTGGCTTTTCCAGAACCAGGTTATTTTTCTCATCAGGATCCATCTCCAGATTAAAAAGCTCTGGCGATTTCTCATTAAAGTTATCAATGTATTTATAGTTACTGTCGGCATAAAACTGGCAAGTTGCAGGTTCGTAACAGGATCCAATCGCACGATTTCCACCTTGAAAGACTGACTCTGGTAAAGCCCTACCACTCGCTTCAAGCCCTAGCACATTCAGAACACTAGGCAGAATCTGAAGCTGGCTCACAGTGGTATTGCCTATGCCTTTTTCAAACAAGTGAGCACCATCATGTATCATGAATAGCACTTTGCTTACCTGATTATATGCAACATTATTGTGCTGCTGTAAGCCATGTTCGCCAAAGGCTTCGCCATGTGCACTTAGGAAAACAAATACCGTATCTTGATAAATACCTTTCTGCTTGAACTCATCTAGAAGCTGTTTAATAACAGCATCGCTATAGTGCAAGGCATTCAGGTGAGCATTGCGACTTTTTTGAGTGCTATAGGTAGTAAAACCAGATTTAGCGGGCACTTGATAAGGATAAGCATTATTCGATAAGAGAAAGCCCATCACAAAACGCTTGTTATAGTTTCTTGATACCCAGCTTTTCGCATAATCAAGGGTATATTCATCATCGAAACGCTCAGGATTTGATTCAAACTGCTTGTCAGGCCTATAGGTTTCTGCTGAAAAAATTTCCTGGAAGCCCATTTGCTTTAATAAGTCTCCACGACCATCTTTCTGTGCACGCTCACCCTGAAAAAACACACTTCGATAAAAGTAACGATTCATAATCTCTGGCAAACAACTCACTGCAAGCCCATTAACACTTTCAGGAAAACCAAGTTCAAGACTAGGAAGAATGCCACAAAAAATGGGAATTAATGCTTTACTCGTGTTTGGCACACTTGCGTAAGCCTGTTCAAACACAAGGCTTTCTTGAGACAAGGCTTGCAGGTAAGGCATTGGATGCTGACTTTCATCAGGGGAATATACTTTCAACACATCACTTTGCATGGAATCCAGGATAACAATAACAAGGTTCTTCTCTGGGTGACGTTTTTTTATCGTGACTTGCCAATCAGCATAAGATGCATTTTCAATCCTCTCAAACTGTTGATCATCTTCATTCAAGGCGCTCTTGAACAGATAGAGCAAAGGATTATGGGAAATGGAATAAGGAAGCACTTTCTGCACAGGTGACACAAATCCCATTATCAGAAAAAGAACCGCTAAGCCTATTTTTATAAGGAAATGTTTCCTACCTGAGCTATTTTCATTAGTTAAACCAAGGCAAAAAAAGAACACAAATAAAACTGAAGCAAGTAAAAGAGCAGGAAGCAGGTAAAGTAAAAAAATGACGACTGATTCTTTCTCAAGCGACATATTTTTGTTTTCATCAAGCCAGTACAAACCTTTACTCAAAGAAACACTTTCACTGCTGAGGAATTCGAAAATTGACAAGCTATATGCGCTGAACAAAGTTATAACGAGAAACGAAAATACAAAAACTCTTCTGACTATCAAATAGTGACTCGACTTACTTAATAGCGCTGAAGAAAAGAATAAAAGGAAAAAATAAAGACTGGATTCACTTCTAAGAAGATCCAGTATAACGAGTGGCGAAACTGAATCCTGTACCAGTTGCAGGGTCTGGAACTTTAGCGCGAAAGAAAAAGTGCCAAAAAGAAAAACAATCAGGTATACGAATACATTGAATGAGATTCGACGCGGCAACACTCACTCACCTACTTCATAGACTCAAGGCGCTATGATGGCATCGTAAACCGACAGGAATTGCAGTGTTAGGTGATGCTTGGGATCAAGATATATCAAAGGCTTGCAGAGTTGATGGGATTCACGCATTTTCACTGAACTTGTCAACTTAACCGGCACAACCGGGTAAGGTGAACTTTCCAGTTCATCTACCAACTGTTGAGGAAGATTAGCTCTTGGCTGAAACTGATTAACGATAACACCTTCAATCTCCAAATCAGGATTATGATCCTCGCATACATCATCAATTGCATCTGCAACACGTTCGATGGATCGACGTGAAAATGCATCGCAATCAAAAGGAATCAATACACGATCTGCTCCAATAAGTGCTGACTTGGTGAAAAAATTAAACGCAGGAGGTGTGTCGATGTAGATTTCATCGTAATACTTTTCAAGGGTCTGCAATCCCTGCTTTAGCTTATAAATTTTGTAAGCACTTTCGAGCTTGTGTTCAATTTCAGGAAGTCGATCACTGGCAGGCATCAGATAAAGATTGTCAAAAGGTGTTTCATAAACAAAGTTTTCCGCACCCTGCGCTCTTGTGAAGAAACCTTTCTCCTGATCAAGATATTCAGCAACACTGTCTTCTACTTCCAGATCGCCAAGTAGATAATGGCTGGCATTGTATTGAGGGTCCAGATCAATCACCAATGTACGCTTTCCTCTACTTGCACTGATTGCTGCAAGATTGCAGGTAATACTGGTTTTTCCTACACCACCTTTTTGATTGAAGACAACACGTTTCATCTTAGCTGGACCTCACTTTCGTTATTGGCATCACTGAAAAGTTTTCTCGATTCCAGTGCTGATGCCTTCCTTTCACTGGACGAACTGTTCTGTTGCTGAATAGTTTGTGCTCGCTTGAAATTCTTTTGATAAGTTGCTGTAGAGAGCACGTGAATTTCAGCTTCAATCAATTCTTTCAATTCATTTGCTGAGTAAGCACTGTATTCAGGGAGAGCCTGAAGCCCATGATCCTTGAGTGCTTTCATCTGTTTGGAAGCTTTTCTTAAGAGACTGATAATCTGCATGGCTTCGCTCTGCTCGCAATCCACTTCGGCAGTATTGAGCGATTGCTGAAAAAGATTGGTATCGATTATCAGGATTTTTCCGGTCAGCACCTGTGTCGTGAATCGATCCAGACGATCCTTCACTAACAGTTTCTGTTCCGATGAATAGGTATTCCAGTCGATAACCTCGTGCACGAAACGCTTGCACCCGCGGCACACTTCGTCACCAAAAACGGTAGAACAAATGCCTATACAGGGTGTTTTAATGGTTTTCATAAGCACCGAGTCGGAAGAAGATAAAGAAGGAAACTCGGGGAAATACTAGCATAGACCAACCCGCTAACCACATAGATTTTTGTAGCTAGCGGGATTAGTGCCTCAACTTTTGCTAAGCATCAAAAACAAAACGTCCATGATCGATCACAACGTTGCCATTTTGGGTCAAGGTTTGAAAAGATGCCTCATTACCTTCCACCCACATATTGATGCACAGCTCATCACCAGGATAAACCTGTCCAGAGAAACGCCCTTCAATATGTTTGAAACGTTCAACCTGATTGTCACAAAGAGCTGAAAGCAGAGCCCTACCCGTAAAACCATAAGTGCATAGGCCATGAAGGATAGGTTTATCGAATCCACCTAGCTTGGCGTAATCAGGGTCTGAGTGCAGAGGGTTCCAGTCACCGGAAAGTCTGTAAATCAGTGCCTGATCAGGCGTGGTCTGGTATTTCACTTGTTGATCGGGCGCTCTATCTGGCGCCTCGAAGGGCGCAGTTGATGGACCACGCTCTCCACCAAAATCACCTGCACCACGAATGAACACAGAAGAACTTGTTGAGAAAAGAGCATCACCTGATTCTTTCTCAAACATATCCGCTTCAATAGTTATTACTGCGCCTTTGCCCTTGTCCCAAATAGCAGCAACACGGGATTTACTGGTAATCGTTCCTTTTACCGGAATGGGTTTATGCAAGGTAACCGCCTGCTCTCCGTGTAAGAGCATGGCAGGGTTGAAACTACCCACTTGCCCCATCAACTTACCACCCGCACTACCAAGCACCACACCCATGGTAGGTAGCACTTTCTGGTTCTTTTCCGTAGAAAACTCTAACTCATTTACACCACAGCCCAAACCGAGTGCATAAATCATGGCATCTTTTGATGTCCACGAACGCTCCTTACCTTCTGCTTCCAGTCCAACTGCCTTTGGATTAATTGCCATATTCTTCTCCTCGTTTACTTTGATTATCAAAAAGGCAAAAAAAAGCCCCGCATAGGCGAGGCTTTTCAATATTACCTTAGGTTTATGCTACGTGCTGAGTATAGTCTAGCGGAGCTGACAACTCATCCCAATCAATATCACCATCGGAATCAAAGTTTTCATACTCATCAAAGCCCATGTCATCAAATACAGCTTTCACTTCTGGCGTTAGCACACCAATTCGCTTGAGATTTGGAAGGATACGACCCATCAGGGCTGTCATGAAATCCTGAGCCGCCTGACTTTGAACCTTGCTACCTGAAAGATGCGCTTTCACTTCTTCCTTATCCCATCCCATTTCCTTGATGATGCCTCGTGAGCTGGTTCTTGACTGGAATAGACCAGCAAGCGCCTGAGCCGCAAACATGCCGCGGTCCGTTCTTTCCTGCTCGGTCAGTGTCTTGCAGTACTCTTCGAGGTAATTCACACCAAAAGTCACATGACGCGCTTCATCTCGAATCACCATGTAAATGCCTTGTTGAAAAAGAGGAATCTGGGAGTTGTTCATGGCTGTCTTGAAAGCTGCCAGAGCTAATCCTTCTGCCAGAATCTGCATACCAAGGAATTTTAAATCCCAACGCTCATCCGTCAGGATTTTATCCAGTAAGCTTTTCAAACCGTGACTAATGGGAAAGGTATAATGCGCAACGGTTTGAAGATATTTATTAAAGAATTCCACATGACGGGCTTCATCAAAGGTCTGTGAAGCCGCATAAAGTTTTGCATCATAGGTAGGTGCACAACTCACAAGTTGTGACGCCACCAGTAATGCGCCTTGTTCACCGTGAAGGAAATCCGATAAACCTGCTGCATGACGCTTCCAGTTGAATTCCGCCTTCTCCTCTTCGCTTAGTGCCTCATAAGGTGCAAAACCCACATAAGGATTGGTTTCATCCTTATCGGGATGAACATTTCTTGGAATCTTTACACTCCAGTCGAGATCCATTTCAACATTCCAGTTGAGCTCTTTCCCTAATTCATAAATCTTTCGAATACGGGAATCACACAAGGTGTAATCCCAGTTGTAACTTCCAATCAAAGGGGTTTTAAACGCTTCAGCCAAGGTATCCACATCTTCTGGCCTCATGCGAGCAGCTACATCATCAGCCTCTGGAAAATATCGAACTTCTCTGGGTGTTTCTGGAGTAAATTTGAGTTTCATAAGCAATCATCCTCGATTGGAAATAAGACTCGCACTAACGATGCGAGCCAGTTCACTGCCACTACCTTATGAAATATAAAAGATAGCCCCCACCTAGGCACTGCTAGGCAATGTCATTATTAAAGGGTGATGGCGAGTATTCACAATCCACTTACAAAATGGTGCCTATTTCATTTGTTGTTGCACAGACATTGGCGTATCGTCGCGCTCTTTCCCTTTACCTGCTTCACTTGATTAAAATCCTTTGAAAGACGACAGCCTGCACCCATTTTTCTACCAACTCAGTAAACGACAGAAAGTCGTGATAGAACTTCTGGTTTTCTTCAGCTCCATTTCCGTTGCTATCGGGCAAACCATTGTCTTCACCGTGTTACAACCTGTGGGCCGGGAACTTGGCTTGGAACCCATTCATGTAGGTCTGATTATTGTTGGCTCATCGATTATTTTCGCTACCGGAAACAATATCTGGGGAGTACAAAGTGAACGCTGGGGACGCAAAACCATCATGCTTCTTGGCTTAACAGGTTATACCTTCGGCACCATTCTTTTCACGTCTGTTTTCTATCTTGGTTTCGAAGGATTGTTAACCGGTAGCTTACTGATTGTTTGCCTGACGATGGCTCGAATGACTCAATCTACCCTGATGTCAGCGACACCGCCATCGGCTTCGGCATTCATTGCTGATATTACCGATAACACAACACGAACAGCGGCGATGGCAAGAGTGGGTTCTGCACAAAGCCTTGGCACTATTCTTGGCCCTGCTTCAGCAGGTTTATTGGCAAGTATTACTTTACTGGCTCCACTTTATTTTGCCGCGATCCTTCCTTTTGTTGCCGCTATTCTCTGCTGGTTTGGATTACCTGCAAACCCGAAAGATGATGAAATAAAAAAACGTACACCTGCGAAACTTTCCTACTTTGACCACCGTATCAGACGTTTTGTTTGTATTGGTATTTTCATGTTCGTGGCTTTTTCTGCCATGAATATGACGTTAGGTTTTTATGTACAGGACTTAATGCATCTGGATGCGCAAAACACTATCAAAACCATGGGAAAGCTTTCCGTTATTTCTGCCATTGCTTCTGTAAGTTGCCAGTGGGTTTTAGCTAACGGATTGAGATGGTCGCCACTTTCCTTGATTCGATTAGGCGTTCCCCTGATTACGCTTGGCGTGATTAATATTATTTTTGCTGAAAGCTTTCTTCATCTCGCCCTGAGTAATTTTCTGATTGGTTGCGGTATGGGCATTGTTGGACCTGGCTATTCTGCTGCTGCTTCCATTGAAGTGTCTTCCAGGGAACAAGGTGCTGTAGCCGGGCTGATTACCTCCTGTGCTCCGATTGGATTTACTATTGGGCCCATCATTGGCCCAGGCTTGTATCAATACAATGTTCATCTGCCTTATATCTTCACCAGCTTTATCATGTGCATCCTTTGTATTTATTGTTTATTCTTCCTGAAAATAAATAAAAAACCCCACATCATTTAGTTTCTCTGCCATTTACTTTCTCTACTCTGATGCCTCAAGCTTTGTCTCTTCCAAAAGAAATACGTTCATTTATCTGGCAACAGGGGTTTGCAATTGGCAGCATCCAGATACAAACATTAGTTGAACAGTTCATGCTTCAGATGGAACAGGGAAAACAGAAACAAAGCTCTCTTGCGATGCTGCCCTCATTTCTTCATGTACCTGAACAACTTCATAAAAATGAACCCGTGATTGTGATGGATGCCGGTGGAAGCAACTTACGCTGCGCAATCGCAAAACTCAAACAAAATAAACAGGGCTATGCTCTCGCTTTGGAGCAGGAAAAATTCCTTTCCATGCCAGGCTCAAGAGAAGCTATTACAAAAGACAGCTTTTTCGAATTACTTTACCAAAGCATTCAGAACCTACTACCTTTTTCCAATACTATTGGGCTGTGTTTTTCCTATCCTTGCGAAATTTCTGATGAGCACGATGGCAAACTCATTCGCTGGACAAAAGAAGTAGCTGCCGAAGGTGTTGAAGGATTATGGATTGCCGAAGAACTTAATAAAGTCATCAAAAAACAACATGGGCAAGCTAAAAAGATTGTGCTTTTAAATGACACCGTTGCCTGCCTTCTTGCTGGCACCATGCATACCATAAGAAAGGAAAATCAAACGCATTATATTGGTTTCATTCTGGGTACGGGCACAAACTGTGCCTACAGTGAAACCAAGGACAGACAAATCATTAACATTGAATCTGGTGCATTTGATGGCATAACAAACACACCTGCCGACAAACTACTAGACAGCCAATGTCAGGATCAAGGTTATTATCTTTTCGAGAAAAAGATTTCAGGCCGTTATCTTGGAAATCTTTGCTTGATGCTCTTACAAATTGCTTCATCAAAAAAACTTTTTTCAGATGAAGCTTGCAAAAACATTCTGGATTTTTCCAATCAAGAAAATGCAAGCCTCTCAACAGAAACGCTCAATGCATTACTTGAAAACCAGTTTTCCGCTTTGGTATTTAATGAGCAGGACTTTGAAAAAATTCATTTTCTTATCGATAGTGTTATTGAACGTGCAGCACTGTTAAGCGCAATCCAGCTTGCAGCTATCAGTCGTTATCAGTTACTAAGTCAGGAACACAAACAACAAAGCACAAACTGCACAATCTGTGTGGAAGGCAGCACCTACTATCAACTCAGGAATTATCAGGAAAGAATCCGTCACTATCTTCACGGAATAAATCATGCTTACGGGATTCAATATGAATTTGTACGCATGGAATTTGCGTCACTTGCGGGCGCAGCACTGGCTGCCCTGCAAGTAAAATAAGGAAAAACTACTGCTTGAATTCAGAATCCTGCTCAACCAGCAAGTCAGATTGCGCAAAAGTATAGGTAAGAATCATAAAACCAAACCAGGAATCCTTCTCTTCCAAAAGAGGGCTATCTACGTTCTTGGCATCATGCAAATCCTGATATTCCACAGAAACACTAAAACGCCAACGATCTCGCTTTCTCACCCAACCCAACTCAACCCAGTTATTCACCAAGCCTTCTTCAGCCACGTAGGGCGTTTCAGGAATAACTGCAGCGTATTGTGGCTCAACACCATAAAAGAAATTCATATTCTGCTGGGTTGCAAATCTTGAACCCACTTCAAAATCAATTTCATGGCGAACATCATCGTGTTGAATAAAACGTGTCAAGGTAACACGAGGGCTGAAAGTCCACCCAAGATCCAGAGGCTTGTGCATCTTCCACATTTTGTCCTGATCCTTGTAATCAATACCCGTTGCCTTTCTCAAGGGAAACTGGGATTTCAATTCCCAACGATCAGTTTTCATAGGAATGTAACGAAGCCCCAGACCCACTTCGATTGTCGGGTCAAGATCTGGCATATCCCTATCTTTACGTACATCAAGGTATTTGGTTTTAGTAGGAATTGAAGCACCAAAGGTCAAACCCAGATCAAGTTTTTCTGAGTTGAATAGTCTGGCGTTAACACCTCCTCCACTTGACTGTAGATAAGGGCTGTTAAGACGGAAGTTAGGAAATGGAACAATGAAGTTACGGGTATAGCCAGAGCCTGGATAAGCTGGCAAGGAAATCGCTGAAATACTTCCATCAATCAACCAAAGTGGCACCTCTTCAGCATGAGCAGGCATGCTCATCACTAACACAGGGAAACCTAAGATAATTGAAACTCTGTTAATTGTTTTTCTGGAAGAAATTCGCACAGCTGAAAACGCACCAGCAGTAAAGGGGAAATACTCACTAACAAAACGAGGAAACGTCACAGGCTCTCCTTGTTGGCATCAGGCAGTGATGCTGTGGTTATTATTATTCGTATGAGGGCTTATCTTTTTTGCTGAATCATAGCAGAGAAATTATCGGCTTAAGACAAAAATTTCTGGAATTCAGGGTAGCTTTTGAGAAATTTAAGGTCTTCAGGTCGGTCAATATCCCACAGCTCTTCCAGTGAAACACTTTTTACTCCCAGATTCCGAAGATTTTCCATCAGTTGTTGGTAAACACTGGTAGCACGCCATTCAATGTCAGCATACAGGCTTTCGAAAAATACCTTTTCACGACCAGACAAAACACTAGACCTGAAACCTAACAAAACAAAACCGCCATCCAGAGCAGGACCAATAACACACGCATTTGTATCAAGTTGCTTCAATGCTTCATTGATATAGGCCTCTTGAATAGCAATGCAGTCTCCCCCAATTACCAACACTTTTTCATAATGCTTCATCATTTGTCTAAAAGCTGCACTGAGCGTTTCACTTAAACCACTTCCCTGTTGTGAAAAAAGTTGCCAGTCTTTATCGAAAGAAATCGACTGCCTGATTTCTTCTTTTGGCTCACCCTTTACCCAGAGTGTTTTCTGAAGTGCAAGCCCATCAAGTTGATT
>JBECKS010000183.1:0-5390 GCA_040235395.1 Pseudomonadales bacterium
ATCCAATACGAATACATCCTTTGGGATATCCTGCAAACCCATGCCTCTCCAGCCGATGGCCAGTACGCTCGCCGACCAGCATTAGCCAGGGCTATGGTTATTTATTGAATTCTTTTAGGCTAATTTGAGTATTACTATAATCATGTTTGATTTAGTGAAAAAGCAATAACGTAACTACTTTCACTAAAGTCAATACACAATTGCACCCCTGGGCTTGTGTTCTCAACTGAATTAGTGCTGGCATAAATCCTCCTAATAAAAGATAAAAAAGAGCCAACCCATTCAGGGTTGGCTTTTCTAGTGTCTCTTTTCTAGGAGATTTCAAGAAGCTGTAGAGAGTAGCCAACCTGTTTCGAACCACTTCCTTTCCTAAAAATAGGGAAAATATGGTTCACTTGCGTTATTTGGAATCTTAGCCATTTGTGATTAAATCGTCAAAAAATGCTGTGTTACCTATTCATTGTAGTGAGATTCGGATCTGTACTCTCTAATTTACAAGCCTAAGGGGATTATCGATAAAAACTTGCTCCGTGAAAGTATAATCACATCCAGCTAGCCAGTTATTATCACAAGGAATTTCACTTATCTACCCATTTATTATGCAAATTGCAGATACTTTTTGGAAAAGGAAGTAAATAAATGAATGAAGAATTGGTAGCTTGGTTGTTAGAAGGAGTCTCATGGATTGAGTATCGTACTCGCATTGATTTACTTGATCAATCAGAAAATGACCCACAGGTAGTAGATGCTTATGATGCTATGCTAGCACATCCAAACATTAAAAATCTAATAACCGAATTGTCAGATTGGCCCGGCCCAATATTGAATTCGCATAAAAAGGCTAGCCATCATTTACACAAACTTGGCTTTCTAGCAGATATTGGATTGAAAGCTGATAACCCTGGAATAGCCAAAGTAATTCAGCGAATTTCACAATATAAATCACCTGAAGGGCTATTTCAGGTTTTGGTAAATATTAAGCCAGGATTTGGTGGTACCGGAGAGGATCAACTTGCATGGATGCTGTGCGATGCCCCATTAGTGACTTATGCGCTGGTAAAGTTTGGAAAAGGAAAGAATACGGAAGTTCAAAATGCAATAAACTATCTCGTTGATTTAGAGAGAGAAAATGGGTGGCCATGCGCTGTTACCCCAGATTTGGGCAAATTCAGGGGGCCAGGACGCAAATCTGATCCATGTCCATATGCCAACTTATTAATGTTGCAACTGCTCGCACAATTTCCAGAAAAACATAATGATTCAGCGGTTAAGATAGGAGCAGAGACATTATTATCTTTATGGGAACAGAGAAAAGAAAGACGACCGTATCTATTTGCGATAGGGACTGATTTTTCCAAACTGAAGGCACCTATGATTTGGTACGATATTTTGCATGTAACTGACGTATTAACACAAATTCCTTGGGTAATAGAAGATAAACGATTACAAGAAATGTTAGAAGTTGTAACAAACAAAGCCGATGAAAAAGGGAGGTTTATGGCTGAATCAATTTGGATGGATTGGAAGGGTTGGGAATTTGGGCAAAAGAAGGAACCTTCAAGGTGGATAACATTAGTAGTACAAAAAATTCTAAAACGTTTAATTGTTCAAAAAGTAACATAACTGACCTGCCCCCAATATTTGTACCACTTTCGATGCTGTTGGCGAATTTGAAACAAGGGCATAAAATCGATCTGGAGGTGAAAGATGTCCTTACAAATCGATAATGAAAATGGGATTCCAACTCAGGTAGTCGAGGTGGCCCATTCCGCCTTCCCAAGTGGGAATATCTATATGACATTGCGGGAAGAATTCGGCACAATTTTTCAAGACGAACAATTTCAGGAGTTGTACCCCAGGCGTGGCCAACCGGCTGAGACACCCTGGCGATTGGCATTGATCACCTTGATGCAGTTTCGAGAGGATCTCACGGATCGGCAGGCAGCCGAGGCTGTACGGACCAGGGTCGATTGGAAGTATTTACTTTGCCTCAGCCTGACCGATGGGGGTTTCCATTACAGTATTCTCAGTGAATTTCGCACTTGCCTCATTGAAGGCAAGATGGAGCAGGTGGTATTTGAAAAGTTGTTGGACCTCTTTCGAAAAAAGGACCTGCTCAAGGGGCATCACCAGCAGCGTACGGATTCCACCCATGTTTTGGGAGCCATTCGTGCCATTAATCGGGTTGAACTAGTGGGAGAAATGATGCGATGCGTATTGAATACAATTGCTATCACAGCATCGGACTGGCTGCGAGGGATCAGTCAACCAGATTGGATTGACCGCTATGAGAACCGGTTTGATGATGCGCGTTTACCCAAAAGCGCAACGGAACGAGAAGTTCTAGCCGAACAGGTAGGCGCGGATGGACAGCTATTATTCGATGCAGTTTTTGGGCAAACGGCTCCCAACTGGCTCAGGGAACTGCCGGTGATGAAAACCTTCTGGCGGGTGTGGATCCAAAATTTCACATGGCGAGAAGATGGGCGTCTGCGCTGGGGACAGGACCATGAAATTCCACCTTCCTCCCTCTTCATTAGTTCACCCTATGATGAAGAAGCGCACTATAGCAAAAAGCGTACCACTTCCTGGATCGGATACAAAGTTCATCTGACGGAAACCTGTACAGATGACGCTCCTCATCTTATCACCAACGTTGAGACGATTTCTTCCACCATCCCCGATAGTGAGCGAACCCTAGCGATCCAGAAGGAACTGCAAGCGAAAAACATGCTTCCAGAAACGCACCTGGTAGACTTGGGGTATATCGATGCCGGGATCCTGGCGACCAGCCAGGATGAATTTGGGATCGACCTGGTCGGACCCGCAAAAGGCGATTATCGGTGGCAAGCGCGTGCTGGTGAAGGATTTGCGGCTGAGAACTTCCAAATTGATTGGCAGCAGAAACGAGCGATCTGCCCTGCGAAGAAGGAAAGCAGCAGTTGGACACCCGCTTTGGATGCCCGTAAGCAGGAAGTGATCAAGATCAAGTTCTCTCGAAAAGATTGCCTGCCTTGTCCCTTGCGCCCAAAATGCACCCGGGCAAAGAAATCTCCCCGTTGTACGATTACCTTGCGGGCGGAACGCCAGTATCAAGCGCAGCAAATGGCTCGAGAACGAGAAAAAACAGATGCTTTCAAAAAGCTATATGCCCGCAGAGCTGGCGTAGAAGGAACCATATCCCAAGGAGTGAGAGCCTTTGACCTGCGCAGGTCGCGCTATATCGGCTTAGCCAAAACCCACCTTCAGCATGTGTTGATCGCCATCGGCATGAATCTCGTGCGAATTGTTCGGTGGTTATCCGGAGAAAAGCTGGCTGCTACTCGCCAATCTCCTTTTGTTAAACTCTATCAGCCCGTTTGATGGTTCGCCAACAGTATCTAAAGTGCGGGAGAACCAGTTTTTGGGGGCAGGTCAATTTTTGCTTTCGCGCACTTTTCAGCCAAATCAATGGCGCACTCCCAGCCGACAGTGGATGTATTTATGCACGAATCATAGTAGCGAGCGTCAAGCCAGTTTTTCTTGGTAAATCGTTTGTTGTAATTTTCCCGCTCGCGATCGTTGGTTTCGATCAATTTCTGCGCATCTTGATCCGAAAGTTTATAAAGCTTGCATACACGCTGAACACGTTCGGCTCTGTTGGCAGTCAGTAAAATGGAAACGTGGCGAGGATGATCCTTGAGTATGTCCCACCCACAACGTCCCAAAAAGACGGCTGAACTCTGTGCAGCAATTTGCCGGATAGTATCGCATTCTACTTGGAAAAGCTCCTGGTCAGAAGGTGCAATACGCGGTGTTTCCGTAATCAGGGCCGGATCAGCCCAAGTCATCTGCCGAACAAAATTATCCCAGTAAGTGCTTAAACGCTCTTCCCGGTTTTCCACTTCTTCATCCATCATATCTAATTGTCGGGCAACCAGCTGGAGAATTTCACGGTCTAAGAAAGGAATTCCAAGCCGTTGCGCCAATTCTTCCCCTATATATACACCCCCGCTGCCAATCTGGTGGCTTATTGTGATTGCATATGGTTTTTTATCCATCTTTTACCTCGCTCAGGTTGTGTTCCGGTTTGGCCGCCTGTCGGCGTGACTGCATTGCCCATTAGAAACTACATATCGAGGCCGCTAGTTCAAGAAAAATCCAAATGCGATATCCTTCGACCCACGGTAAAAAATCTGCAAGAAAATGGAAGCAGCAAGCACTCAACAAATCAGAACTAAGACCAATCAAAGAGTATTATTGATGCCAACTGGGGAAGTCGAAAAATTGCTGCGTGGATGATTTTCCGGTAAACAGAGACCTTCCCTACCATAAGTCTAAGAAGCAAGATCTTCTTCACCTTCTAGCCGGAACAAATCTCCCAAAATTTGCATGGATTGTAAAACCATCTCTAACTTTTCTTCCGACAAAGAAGACAACTTCTCCTCAAGAAATTGTTGGGTGTATTGATAAGCCAAATTCAATTTTTTTTGCCCTTCTTGTGTTAATGAAAGGGTAATTTTTCGGCGATCATCAGTGCTCTTCTTACGTACTACCAGATTCCGATCAACCAAGTGATCAACCAGCGATGACATCGCTGGCAATGTTACCCCAACAGAATAAGCAAGATTAGAAAGCGATGTTCCTGTGTTGTTATTGATATAAACCAGTGTCCGGAATTGTGCAACATTGATATTCAATACCCGCCTTTCACGAAACTTAACCCGGACAGTTCTCATGATCAGGGGAACCACGTCGATTACTTGTTGCACAATGATACGCGATTTTTGGCTCACTTTGTTTTCCTATTTATACTTACTTAATATAATTATATTTATTAAGCATTTCTTGTAAAGGAAGAAAATGAAGTTAGAAATGATTTTGGACAACAGTTGAGAAAGATACGGGCGCAGTGATTTATGGAATTGGCGATTGACTCGTAGACAAATCCAGATCGAAGTTCAAGACGATGAACATTTTGGCTCAAAATAGCTTCGACAAACCTGTACAAGTACGTAAAGAATCCAGACGTATGCAACTTGTGTTGCAGAATAAGCACAAATTAAATCTTTTCCATTCTGATAATGAAGCAAAATCCAAGAGACAAATAAGCTTGTTTGAGGAAAAGATCAATTTGTACGGTAGCTACATTTGAGATATTTTTCACTTGACAGGTTTGTCTGTGGAGGATAATATTCCTTAATATTTTGGTTTTTTTGGAAAAATTTGTTAATTTGGTATTCTCATGAGGCTTACAAAAAGACAAAAAAATTTTATCGAGATGATGCTGGATATCTACAAGGAAATTCAGGAACCCGTTCACTACTCAACAGTAGCGGAGCAGTTGAAGCTTAGCAAATACACTGCCTACGATATGCTTCGATTGCTTGAGGAGAAGGGCTACGTTGAAT
>JBECKS010000283.1:0-1075 GCA_040235395.1 Pseudomonadales bacterium
CAACCAGTACATGGGGATGGTCCGCCAGTGGCAGGAATTGCTGCATGGCGGCCGCTATTCGGAAAGCTATACGAGCGCGCTGCCCGACTTCGTGAAACTGGCCGAATCCTTCGGTGCGGTCGGCCTGCGCGCCGACAAGCCGAACCAGGTCGACGACGTGATCGCCCAGATGATCGCCGCCAATGGTCCGGTGATCGCGGATATCCGCGTCGACCCCGAGGAGAACTGTTTTCCGATGATCCCCTCGGGCGCGCCGCACAACAAGATGCTGCTCGGCCCCGCGGATTCGGGCGAGACCCCCGTATCCGAGGAAGGTATGGTCCTGGTCTGATGAGCGGCCGAGACATGCTTCCCACCCGCCCAGGCGAACCAACGGAGCGGTAACCGTGACGGACGAACAGGTTGCGCGACATACGATGTCGATCCTTGTGGACAACGAGCCGGGCGTCCTGGCCCGTGTCATCGGCCTGTTCTCGGGCCGCGGCTACAATATCGAGAGCCTGACGGTCGCCGAGGTCGACGCGGCGGACGCCCTGTCACGGATTACCGTCGTCACGTCCGGGACGCCGATGATCATCGAGCAGATCAAGGCCCAGCTCGGACGGCTGGTGCCGGTGCATCGGGTCGCCGACCTGACCGCGCAAGGCCCCTGCGTGGAACGGGAATTGGCGCTGGTCAAGGTCGCCGGCTCCGGCGAAAGACGCGTCGAATCGCTGCGAATCGCCGATATTTTCCGCGCCCAGGTCGTGGACAGCACCAACGATTCCTTCGTCTTTCAGATGACCGGCTCGACCCGGAAGTTGAATGCCTTCATCGAACTGATGGCGCCGCTGGGGCTGGTCGATATCTCGCGGACCGGCGCGGTCGCGATTTCGCGTGGACGGGACCCCTTCTGAACGACGGGCGCCGGACGCCCGGCCGCAAAGGCCTCACCTCTAGCCGATTGCAAAAAGGACGACGAAATGCGTGTGTATTACGACCGTGACGCCGACGTGAACCTGATCAAGCCGAAGAAGATCGCCGTCGTCGGCTATGGCAGTCAGGGCCATGCCCATGCCCAGAACCTTTCCGACAG
>JBECKS010000225.1:0-24461 GCA_040235395.1 Pseudomonadales bacterium
ATTGATACTCACAGGCAGTGACAAGAATTTTTCTCAGGGTCTGGACCTTGAGGCGATGGCAACGATGGAAGGCAGTGATGCAAGTAGTTTTGTAAATGACTGCATGAAAGCCTTAGGAAGATTAATGATATTTCCAGTGCCTGTGGTTTCTGCGCTTAATGGCCATGCTTTTGGTTTGGGTGCAATGATTACCCTGATTTCTGATTATGCAGTAATGCGAGCCGATAAAGGTTTTTTCTGCCTGCCGGAAATTGATATTCGTATGAATCTTATTCCAAGTATGAATGCATTGGTCTGTCATAAGATTCATGGTCGCGTACTACGAGATGTGTTATTAACAGGTAAACGAGTTGGCAGCGTAGACGCAAAAGCCATGGGTATAGTTGATGAAAGTGCGGAAGAAAGCGAGTTGTTGGCTACTGCTAAAGCACTTCCTGCTGCCATGATGGGCAAAGACAGGAAGGTGCTTTCACAATTAAAAACAGGTATTAATCAGGCAATTCTGCCAGAAAATTTTGAGTGATAAGGTGAGGGTTAGGAAATGATTAGAGCAGCTATTTTTATCGCGCTTTTGTTAGGTATGGCTTATGTGGTGTTCTTTCAGGCAGAGACTGTTAAGGAGCATGATATGGATAAAGCTAAAAATGAAATTCAGCAAACCCATGATGAGGTGGATAAGATGGTTAATGATTATGAAGATAAGTTAGAGCAAAATATGCAGCAGCTTGATCAGTAAAATAGATAGGATTAAAACGAATTTACAATGAATAACGAAGAATCCAATTCACTTAAGTCGATTATCTATGCCTTAAGCGCAAATGTTGCTATTGCTATCATGAAATTTTCAGCAGCTATTTATACAGGCTCAGGTGCCATGCTTGCTGAGGCCGTGCATTCCTTAGTGGATTCTTCTAATCAGTTGTTATTAATGTTTGGCTTAAAACGAGCCAAACGCCCACCAAGCCCTGACTTCCCTTTAGGTTATGGTAAGGCAATATATTTCTGGTCTTTTATTGTTGCCATTATGCTTTTTAGTATGGGTGGTTTGTTTTCGCTTTATGAAGGCTGGCATAAGTTCATACATCCTTCTGAAATACGTTCACCGATGATCGCTATTGCTGTTTTAAGTTTTAGCATTTGTGCAGAAGGTTTGGCATTTGCAGGATGTGTTAGGGAAATAAATAAGGAGAGGGGTAGTCTTTCATTTTTTCAGTGGTTCAGGGAAACCCGTAAAAGTGAATTCCTTGTTATTTTTGGCGAAGATTTCGCTGCCTTATTAGGCTTAAGTTTTGCCTTACTGGCGATTACCTTGAGTTTAATGACAGGTAATCCTGTTTGGGATGCTGTGGGTACTTTAGGTATTGGTTGCTTGTTAATTGTTGTGGCGATTTTTATTAGTATTGAAGTAAAAGCTTTGTTGATTGGTCAGGGTGTGTCTGAGAATGAACGAAAGAAGATGCTGGCTTTTCTTGATGGACAGGAGCAAATTGAAAAGGTTTTTAATTTGTTAAGCTATCAATTAGGTGCTGATGTATTGGTTGCCTTAAAAGTAAAAATGAAAACCCAGGGTAGTGAAAAAGCATTAATTGAAGAAATTAATGCGATTGAAAAGGCATTCAGGCAAGAATTCCCTGAAGTGTTATGGCTGTTTTTTGAACCAGATATTCATGATTAACTAAAATCAGAAATGGACTGTATGTAATTATCGGGCCTTACTAATATCAAGAGTGGTTTTTTGACTCCGAGCTTTCTCCATTTATCATCAAGTTGCTGTTCAATCCAGTGAACAGGAAAGGTATAAGCACCAGTTATTTTTTTCTTCTCGTCTTCATCAGGTTGTTCTTCGCTGATACAAAGTAAATTATGGGAAGGTAAGGTGAGTAGGTGGTAAATACTGTCTCCTGAGAAATAAGGAACACGGTCACCCGCCTTGAATTTCAAACGCTGTTTTGAAGTATTTTTGCTTAATGATGAATCCTTATAGGTCCAGGCTGTTTGTGAGATAGTATTGAAGACGAAAGGGCGACTACCTGCAATTTTTCCAAAACGAGGTGCAAGCACAGGTAGTAGATATTTTTCGTAATATCCTGCTGAAAAAATCCTGAGAGGTTGCACGTGTAAAACCCTGGTCAGTAAATCGAAGTAAAAAACGAGCGAATGGCAGGCGCTCTTCATTATAGGTTTCCAGTAAGGATGGCTCTGCCTGTTTCTTTAAAACTAAGGTCAGTTTCCAGACAAGATTGTAGGCATCCTGTAAGCCCGTGTTCATGCCTTGGCCGCCAGCGGGGCTATGAATATGCGCAGCATCACCAGCAAGAAATACATTGCCTTTTCTGAATTGGTCCACCATGCGGTGATGAAGTTTGTATATGGAAAACCAGTTTACTTCCTTGTAGTCAATGTTCTTTCCTATGGTTAGATTGATGCTTTCCTTAATGTCATCAAAACTAATGGATTCGGATTCTGAAATCTTGGCGGGAAGGGTGCCGACAATTCTAAAACTGTTGTTTCCTTTAAGTGGTAGGAAAGCGCAGAAGTTATCTTCACCTGGTGCAACCATGACGCGGTGTTGTGCATCTGGCCAGTCAAATGCGGTATCCACAACAAAAAATTTATGATCGTAGGTTCCGCCTTCAAAACTAAATTCGAGCTGATGTCTTACAGGGCTAGTAGCACCATCACAGGCAATCAGATAGCTTGCCTTGATTTCAATCTCTTCATTGTTGATGGAATCATGGACGAGGGCGCTGATAGTATTTTCAAATTCATTGAGCTTGATAAAGTCGTGTTGCCAAAGGACAGCTTGTTTCAAATGATTGGCTAGCAGTTTTTCATTTTTGCTTTGTTCAAAGGCGAGAAGGTAAGAAAAATCAGAAAGCCCTTTGCCGAGCTCACCAATATTAATTGTAGCTTTTGTTCTCCCTGGCTAATGACCTGTCCTTCAAGAATGCGTTGACCATCACTCACAACAGCATCAGAAAGCCCCATTTGTTGGTAAATTTCGAGACTTCTGGCTGTAACAGCAATAGCTCTGGATTCCCTTGTAGGACCTTCTTTTTTATCGATGATTTGGTAATCAATGCCAAAACGTTCAAGTTGATTTGCTGCCATCAGACCCGTTGGTCCTGCGCCAACGACCAATACCTGAGTTTCTATGGTTTTCATCGTAATCCTTACCAAATGGCATGAAGATTGCTGTTTTATAGGTGTAATATGCTTGCTTATAACGACTACAACAATATTGAAAGAAAATGAAAAAAGCCACTTCAGATCAGGAAGAAACCTTCATACAACTGCAGGCCAAAAGTGTTACTAAACGTTATCTTGGTAAGATCCAGAAGCTGTTGCTGATAAGGCAGCTGTTTCCCTTAATCACAGGCTTGCAGAAGCATCGTGGTTTAAGCCTTGCGTCCAAAGAGGGTGACCTGAGTTTTGCGAAAGAAAAGGCACAGGTAAATCTGGAAGTTTCCAAGCGTCTTCATTCCCTTCATATCCTTACGGATGGTGATGAAGAAGACGGTAATGTTTTGTCTCTCAATGAGGAAATCATTCCCTTGTGGCATGAAATCAGCGACTGGAAGGGTAATCTGATGGATGAATTTAACCTTCATAGCCATCTGGTTTCGATTCTTATGCGCCATTTAACAGCGTTAGTGGAACAACTTGGTTTTTACCTGAGCCTGAATTCGCTTGAAAATCGTGCTGATAAAGAGGTGGATAGCTTCGTTTTGGTGCATCTTTTATTTGGGGACATTCCTGAGCTCATGGAAAAGCTGGCTCAGCTGAGGGGCTTGGCAACCCATATCACGGTTCTTAAGCGCTGTGATACCCAGCATAAACTTAGAATTGAAGTCCTGTTAAAGGACATCAGTATCCTGAAAGAAAAATTCAGGGAACATTCCAATTTCATTCACAAGCATCTAGCTCGTGATATTCCTTCCTTAATGACATTTCAGGTTCAGGAAACCCAGATGATCAAACTTATTCATTACATCAAGGAATGTGTGTTGATTGATACTTTGGTGGATGCTGATGGTCATTATATTTTTACCGTTGCCAGTAAGTTGATTGATACCCAGGTTCAGATTGTGAATGAGGGTCTGGATTACATTAATCATTCCATTTATGAGGGTTTCCAGCACTGGCATGAAGAGCCGATTTAGAGGTCTTTTTCAGGCTTTTGACGGCTTTCCGCATATCATCTTTATTTGAGCCTCCCAATATTGTTATTCGCATAATATATATTATGTTAAATAAGAAATGAGCCGCTAAATGAGTGAATATGAGCATTCATTAGAGTCTATCTAAGGTCTGCTCTTCTCTTAAAACCATGGATTTTTCTAGATAAAAGTCTTATTTATCAATTAGATGGAATGGAAACTTAAAGTAAGATTTATTTACTTATCAATGCTTTCATTTGGACATTGATATTGGCCTAATTAAATCTCGCTTATAAAAGACTACATACAAAGTTAAAGCGCTATACCAGCATATGATCAACGTTGTGATGTCATGAGACAGGAAATGCGCCCCCCTCAATTGTTGTGCAATACCAAAGGTCAGTCCCAAAAACAGACTGAAACATAGCCCCTGATACCGCCATTGGGGTCTGATTTCTTTAAAGAAGAAATACAGTGAAATCCAGGCATAGCCTGCACTGGCATGTCCTGATGGAAAGCATTGACCAGAGCCGTTCCCGAAAATGGACTGATAGATAGGTGTAAGGCGTTCTTTGCCACCAAAGACAGCAAAATCCCAAGGACAACTGAGATGAGTACTTTGTTTCAGGATACTAACAAACAGCAATGAAATGCTTACTGAGAGTAGTAAGTAGCTTAATGGCTTTTTATATGGCTCATATTTTGGGTTCAACCAACTGTTGGTGGTGATGATAATGAGCACGATGGCCATCATGCCAACCAGTTCCCTTCCCCCTTCATGTATTCCTTTTTCCAAGAACCAGTTATGCCTTAATTGCCACTGATTGCCTTCAAGGTGAAAGAGAAAGAGTTCAAGGGTGTTTGATAACTTCAGGTAATCAAGAACGTAAAAGCTGCTGACAAATAGAATGAGTGGCAAAAACCACATGCTGAACAACTGTTGTTGATTCAGAGTCGCTCTGTCCACATTCTTTTCCTATTGGTTTTCTGTTTATACATTCACCTCATAGATGGAAAGCGCAATCAGGAACTGCCCGAAATAATATGTGCCCATTATCAGGATGCGTTCGTGCTTTAAGCGTTTTCTAAAACGGTTAATGGCGATAAGCGAATCAGACAGCATGAATGCACAGGCTCCTATGAGTGCCACTAGTGAATATATAGAGTGATACGTTAAGAAATGGTTAAAGGATTGCCATCCCATGATGACGATGACAAAGATGTAAAGCCCTACAGGGATGAGCAATTTGCCAAGATTTCTGTAAATTAATACACCAACACATAACGCGAATAATACAAATGGAGTTAAGCTGGGAAAATATAGTGTCTGGTTTATTTCCTGAGTAGAAACAAAAGCAACAATGTAAAAAATATGGGCAATCAGGAAGCTCAGGAGTCCAAATGCAAAATGCTCTTCCTTAATAAGAAGAATGTCCCCAAAAAATGAAAAGATTAGTCCAATCACTATCCATAGCTGGTAACTATTGCCGAAATCGCTCAGTAAGGCCGCATAAATAGTGATCAGGATGGTGCCAAGACCTTTGAATAGGTAAATGGCAGGAAGATTTTTCTTTCGTTCTGATAAAAGGTGTAAACCTGATGCGCTTATCAATAGTAATGCAAAAGTCAGGTTTAGCGCGACAAACGACATTATTACAGGCAAGGAAAATCAGGTACTTCAGGTGTTGGGTATAAACGGTCACCAAAGATCTGGTTTACAAGACAGTCGCCGCTTTCCCATATGTAACGAGTGACTACTTTTTGTTGAGGTATGGTTGCAGTCAGCAGTGATGTCTTGGTTTTCAATGGGCCGTCTTGATAATACTGGTAAGTAATGCTTTCAAGTTCAACCAGCTCATCGCTGGTGTTCAGCCCATACGTTTTGCTACTTACTAATTTGTCATCAAGATCATACTGGAAGGTTTTAAAAATATAATCAGGGTCTCCTGCGCCACCGTTTTTCATGTCGTTAGTATGTTCAATTTGTGTAATCAGGTCACCAAGGTAAGTGAATTCCAGGTCGAAAGAATAGGTTCCTTCTACGGAGTCATCACCATCAAAATTAATGTCTGTTAGTGTTCCGCTTGAGTATGTGTAGGTGATGGTTTCGTCAATGGTCTTGAGAAGTATCTCGTCTATATCCTTGACGATGGTGGATGATATTGTCTCTTCAAGTAAGTCTGAAGGGTTATAGTTATAAGTTAACGCGATTTCTGCTGTGTTGTATTCATCATCAAGATAGTTCCTGCTTGAAGAAGTGATAAACTCATTCACGTCATAATCAAAGGTGTAATCAAAATCACTCTGGACTGCTCTGTAAGTCACGCCTCCCGTCCAGTGATCGGGATAGGCAATGTCAGAGTAATAGAATTGCGCTAAATCTGAGTAGCTTGGGTCCTCATCGATAGCATTTTCATAGTAATAGGTTTCCACCTGACGTAAGCGGATATTCAAGTCTGGCTGATCTTCGCATCTTGCAATGACAGAGCAGTTCTTGGTTTTTCCGCCGCCAGTATCTGATTCATAACAGCCCGCCATGACCACCAACATGGTCATGGAGAAAAGCAAAGCATTTGTAGGTCTGTATTGAGTCATGGTTAGCTGTGAAGAAGGTCCCTTAGTGATTCGCTTATTATTTTAATGTAGTATTCGCCCTCCTTCGAGTTTATTCAAGGTGCTTCTTGATATGCAAGTCGGCTTTTAGACGAGATAGGCTCGATACGTGATGAACTCCCCTTTATTGGCCATGTTTTTCTCATTGTAATGATACAGAATGCAGGCATTGAGGCAGGCAATTTAGCAAGATGAAATTGGAAAGATGATAGGTAGAAAAGATAGTTATGAGCGAAAGTCGAATTGAAGATCTGAGAATTAAATCCCAGACCTTATTGATAACGCCTAAGGCGCTTCAGACTGAAATTCCCAGAAGTGAAACAGCTTCACAAACGGTGATTAATGGTCGTCAGCAGGTTAAGGATATTCTTGATAGAAAAGATAAGCGTTTGGTTGTAGTGGTTGGTCCCTGCTCCATTCATGATGTGAAAGCTGCCAAAGAGTATGCGCATAAACTGAAAGTGCTAGCAGATGAGCTTAAGGACTCTCTGCTTATAGTCATGCGTGTCTATTTTGAAAAGCCAAGAACAACCGTTGGATGGAAAGGATTGATTAATGATCCACATCTTGATGACACCTTCATGATTGAAGAAGGTTTGCATATCGCACGAAAACTTCTGCTAGAGCTGAATGAAATGGGTCTTCCGTGTGCTACAGAAGCACTTGATCCTATCACGCCACAATATTTACAAGACCTGATTAGTTGGTCTGCAATTGGAGCACGTACAACGGAATCACAAACACACAGGGAAATGTCGAGTGGTCTTTCCTGTGCAGTTGGTTTTAAGAATGGAACGGATGGCGGATTACAGGTAGCAACCAATGCCCTGCTTTCTGTTGCACACCCGCATAATTTTCTCGGTATTTCAAAAGATGGTCAGGTTTCTATTATTGAGACCATGGGTAATCCTCACGCACATATTGTTTTGCGTGGTGGCGGTGGCAAAGCAAATTATGATTCAGTGAGTGTTGCGCTTTGTGAAAGTGAATTAGAGAAAGCAAAGCTTGCACAGAACATCATGATTGATTGCAGCCATGCGAATTCAAATAAAGATGCTGGTTTGCAAGTACCTGTGCTTGAAAACGTTGCCAACCAAATCGTTGAAGGCAATCAATCTATTATCGGTGTGATGCTGGAAAGTAATCTTGAGTTTGGTAACCAGAGCATTCCAAAGGACCTTTCTCAATTGAAATATGGCGTGTCGGTAACTGATGCCTGTATCGATTGGACTCAAACCGAGAGTGCACTTAGAGCGATGCATGAAAAAGTGAAGAATTATCTTTCTGATCGTTAAGTAGTAAAGACAATAAATAGCCAGAAAAAATAAAGGGCGCATCACTGAGAGTGTTGCGCCCTTTTTTATTTGAAACAGCTTATTTGAAATAGGCATTTTCGGAATTGCTGTGATCCGTTAAATCTCTCACCGCAACAATTTCAGGAATGCGTTCTCTCAATGTCTTTTCAACGCCCTGCTTAAGTGTCATATCAACTGCTGAACAACCTTGGCAGCCGCCACCAAACTGAAGTACGGCAACGGTATTGTCATCCACCAGCTCTAGCAGTGAAACAAAACCACCGTGGGAAGCTAGCGAAGGATTGATTTCAGAATACAGGACATGATTGATGCGTTCTTCAAGAGAAGCATTTTCTCCCAATTGCGGTACCTTGGATTTAGGTGCTCTGAATGTAAGCTGGCCACCCATTCTATCGGCGGCATAGTTAATGGTGGCATCTTCCAGGTAGCTAATGCTGTCCATGTCGATATAGGCGATGAATTCCTTAAGCTGCATGGTGGCATCTGTCTCAACGATTTCTTCGGGTGTGCAGTAAGCCATGCAGCATTCGGCATAGGGCGTGCCTGCTTTTTCAACAAAAATACGTACACCAATGCCTTCAACATTCTGTTTATCGAGTAGTTCCTTCAAATATTCCTGGGCAGACTCGGTAATATTGATGGTTTTCAGGATAGCAGGAATGTCGATTTCCTTTTCGTCCTGTGTTGTTGCTGATGCGTCACTCATGGTTTTCTCTCTGATTGGTTAAGCCCTTTGCTCGTTTGCTTTCATTTACTGTCGGTCTGGAAGCTGTGGGAATCTCATCGAAGGCATGAATAAAAAACAATTGATTCGACGATGGATTCATTTCGAGCCAGAGGGGCTTCTGATAAAATGCATGCCCTACATGCAAGACCGTGTCCTAAATGCAAGACATGGTGTAATTCTAACGAATAGTGAATTTGATTAAAACAGACCCATTAAGATGAATGCTAAAAGTACGATGAATACCAAGACCCTACTGACTAATATCCTTAAAGAGCGTGTGCTTATTCTTGATGGCGCAATGGGAACGCTCATTCAACAACATCAACTATCTGAAGAAGATTTTCGCGGTGAACGTTTTGCTGATTTTCATGTGGACTTAAAGGGAAACAACGACCTGCTTTCCATTACACAGCCAGAAATTATCAAGGGAATTCACCGAACCTATCTTGAATCTGGCGCAGATATTATTGAAACAAACACCTTCAATTCCAATCGTGTATCGCTTGCCGATTATCAGATGGAAGATCTTGCTAAGGAATACAACATTGCTGCTGCGAGCATTGCTAAAGAAGTCGCTCAGGAATTTTCTGAATTAACACCAGATAAACCACGCTTTGTTGCCGGTGTGCTTGGCCCTACCAGTCGCACTGCTACTATCTCGCCCGATGTGAATGATCCAGCGGCAAGGAATGTTACTTTTGAAGAATTACAGCAGTATTACACGGAAGCACTTGAAGGTTTGGTTGAAGGTGGCGCCGACATTATTTTAATTGAAACGGTTTTTGATACCCTGAATGCAAAAGCTGCTATTTATGCTTTTATCAAGTTTTGTGAAAAGGAAAATCTTGATCTTCCTTTAATGATTTCAGGAACCATTACTGATGCCAGTGGACGATTGCTTTCAGGTCAAACGGCTGAAGCTTTCTGGAATTCTGTTTCTCATGCAAAACCCCTGAGTATTGGATTGAACTGCGCCTTGGGGGCAGCTGAATTAAGACCTTACATCGAAACGCTTTCCCAGATTTGTGACACTTATGTCAGCGCCCACCCTAATGCAGGTTTGCCTAATGAGTTTGGCGAATACGATGAAACGCCAGAAGAAATGTGTGAAATTGTTTCTGAATTTATTGATAGTGGTCTGGTCAATATTCTTGGTGGTTGTTGTGGTACTACACCAAAGCATATTCGCTTGTTTAATGAATCATCCTTGAATAAAAAACCAAGAGTGATTCCAGATATTGAGCCAGCCTGTCGATTGAGTGGACTTGAACCTTTCACTATCACTCGTGAGAGTCTGTTTGTGAATGTGGGTGAACGAACAAATGTAACAGGCTCTGCAAAATTCAAACGACTTATTGTTGAAGAAGATTTTGACACTGCTCTGGATGTTGCGCGTGAACAGGTTGAGGCTGGCGCACAGGTCATCGATATCAATATGGATGAAGGCATGCTTGATTCGAAACAGGCAATGATTACCTTCCTTAACCTTGTTGCTTCTGAACCTGATATCTGCAAAGTGCCCATTATGGTGGATTCCTCAAAGTGGGAAATCATTGAGGCAGGTTTGCGATGCATCCAGGGAAAATCCATTGTTAATTCCATTAGCTTGAAAGAAGGTGAAGCAGAATTTATTGCGCGAGCAAAAGATTGTCTTGCCTATGGTGCAGCTGTCGTTGTGATGGCGTTTGATGAAACAGGACAAGCTGATACGGAAGTGAGAAAAAAAGAAATCTGCAAACGTTCTTACGACATTCTTGTGAATGAGGTTGGCTTTCCGCCACAAGATATTATTTTTGATCCGAATATTTTTGCCGTAGCAACGGGTATTGAAGAACATGATAACTATGCCGTTGATTTCATTAATGCCTGTCGTTACATCAAGGAAGAACTCCCCTACGCCTTAAGTTCGGGCGGTGTCAGTAACGTATCTTTTTCATTCAGAGGTAATAATCCTGTTCGTGAAGCCATACATGCAGTGTTTCTTTATCACGCGATAAAAGCTGGTTTGAACATGGGTATTGTCAATGCTGGCCAGCTAGCCATTTATGAAGACATCGATAAAAAACTTCGAGACGCTGTTGAAGCAGTTATTCTTAATAAGGCAAGCACTAGTGAAGATACGCCTACGGAAATATTAACTGAGCTAGCAGAACAATTTCGTGATGATGGTAAGGAAATTAAGAAAGAAGACGATGCCTGGCGAAAGTTTGAGGTAAACAAACGACTTGAGCATGCTTTGGTAAAAGGTATTACGACGTATATTGAAGAAGATACTGAACTTGCAAGACAGCAAGCAACGCAACCACTTGATGTGATTGAAGGCCCTCTTATGGATGGTATGAACGTGGTGGGCGATCTGTTTGGTTCTGGGAAAATGTTTTTACCGCAAGTGGTAAAAAGTGCGCGTGTTATGAAGCAGGCTGTTGCTTATTTAATGCCTTACATTGAGGCTGAAAAAAGTGATGCGGTTTCCAGTAAAGGCAAAATATTGCTCGCCACCGTAAAAGGTGATGTTCACGATATTGGTAAGAATATTGTGGGTGTGGTATTGCAATGCAATAACTATGAAGTGATTGATCTCGGTGTGATGGTGCCCTGCGACAGGATTCTTTCTGAAGCAAAAAAACAACAGGTTGATATCGTTGGTTTGAGTGGCTTGATTACACCTTCTCTTGATGAAATGGTTCATGTCGCCAAGGAAATGCAGCGTCTTGATTTTAAAGTACCTTTGTTGATTGGTGGTGCGACGACTTCGAAAGCGCATACTGCTGTGAAGATTGAACCAGGTTATAAAAATGATGCCGTGATTTACGTTGCTGATGCTTCCCGTAGTGTGGGTGTTGCCAGTAAGTTGTTGAATACAAATCTGAAAACGGATTTTGTGAAGGAAACACAAGCAGAATATGAAAAGGTTCGTGAAAGAAATGCCAATCGTCAACCAAAAGGTAAGATGCTGAGTATTCAAGAAGCACGGGAAAGAAAAGCAGTTTTTGATTGGGAAAATTATCAAGCACCCTCACCTGCATTTATTGGAACAAAAGTCTTTGATGATTACGATATCGCTAAACTTGTTGATTACATTGATTGGACACCCTTCTTCATCTCCTGGAGTCTTGCGGGCAAGTTCCCAAAAATTCTTGAAGATGAAGTGGTAGGTGAAGCGGCAAGAAATTTATATGCCGATGCTCAGAAAATGCTCAAGGAAATTATTGAGCATAAAATTTTTCAGGCAAAAGCTGTGATTGCATTCTGGCCGGCAATCAACGCGGGTGATGATGTTGTTGTGTTTGATGATAAAGACGCAAAACAGGAGCTGGATACCTTCCATTTTCTTCGTCAGCAAACGGAACATGTTTCTGGCAAGCCTAATTACAGTCTTGCTGATTTCATTTCACCTAAAGGTAATGATTATCTTGGTGCTTTTGTGGTGACAGCAGGTTTGGGTTGTGAAGAGTATGCACGCTCTTTTCAAGACAAAGGTGATGACTATAGCAGCATTCTTGCAAAAGCCCTTGCCGACCGTTTGGCAGAGGCCTTTGCTGAACACATGCATGAACGGGTAAGAAAGGAGTTCTGGGGCTATGCGAGAGCAGAATCTCTTAACAATGAAGAGTTGATTAAGGAGCGTTATCGAGGCATCAGACCAGCAGCGGGTTATCCTGCCTGCCCTGACCATACGGAAAAAGGTACCCTCTTCCGCTTATTGGATGCCTCTGAGCAAATTGGTGTTTCCATTACCGAGCATTTTGCTATGTGGCCTGCTGCATCGGTGAGCGGTTTGTATTTCTCTCATCCTGATTCCACTTATTTTGGTATTGGTAAGATTAATAAGGATCAGCTTCAGGATTATGCCCAAAGGAAAGGTATTACCGTTGAAGAAGCTGAAAAATGGCTTGCCCCTAACCTCGCTTACTAGTTTAAATTCAATTTAACCAATAAGTCATATCAAGCTAGTAAATTTTTTTTATATAAGTGCTGGCACTATAATCCGTGCCCTATCTACTTATATGCAAGCTGCTTGCACAAGGCTTTGGCGGTTAACCCATGTACCAATATAACGAATTTGATCAGCGAATCATTAATGAGCGCGTTGCTCAGTATCGAGAACAGACGGAGCGTTTTCTAGCGGGTGAAATTTCACCGGATCAGTTTCTGCCCATCAGGCTCCAGAATGGTCTTTATATCCAGCGTCATGCGCCCATGTTCCGTATTGCCGTTCCTTATGGCACCTTGAACACAAAACAGCTTCGTAAGCTTGCAAGTATTAGTCGTAACTATGATAAGGGTTATATTCATGTCACCACACGGCAGAATTTTCAATTGAACTGGCCTGCCTTGGAGCATGTTCCTGACATTCTTGAAGAACTGGCTTCTGTTCAGATGCATGCTGTGCAAACCAGCGGTAACTGTATTCGTAATACAACCAGTGATCAGTTTGCAGGCGTAAGCTCAGAGGAGCTTGAAGACCCACGCCCTTACTGTGAAATCATTCGCCAGTGGTCGACCTTCCATTCTGAATTTCATTTTCTTCCTCGAAAATTCAAGATTGCTGTATCTGCTGCCAAGAACAATGATCGTGCTGCCGTTCGAGTGCATGATATTGGTGTGTATCTGGTAGAAAAAAATGGCAAGCGTGGTTTTGAAATTTATGCTGGCGGTGGTTTAGGAAGAACGCCTGTGGTTTCTCCCCTGATTCATGACTTCATCGAAAAAGAAGATTTGATTTCTTATCTCGAAGCGATTGTGCGTATCTATAACAAGTTGGGTCGCCGGGATAACAAGTTCAAGGCACGTATCAAGATTCTTGTCCGTTCCATGGGTGTTGAGAAATTCAAGGCGCTCGTGGATGAAGAATGGGAACGAACCAAAGATAGTGAACTTAAAATCCCTCAAGCAGAATTTGATCGAATCAGCGCATTTTTTAAAGATCCTGAATACAAAGTACTTAGCGATGATCCATCGATACTGACTGATACGCTTGCAAGCAATCCTGATTTCAAACGTTGGCACAGACAGAATGTTTTCCCTCATAAAAAACCTGGTTATGCCGCGGTAGTGATTAGTTTAAAGAAAACCGGTGTTGCGCCAGGCGATCTTTCTGATTTTGAGTTGGAAAGCATTGCAGATTTGGCAGATGAATTTAGCTTTGGTGAAATCAGGAATACCCATGACCAGAACATGGTATTGCCATACGTTGAACAGTCAGCTCTGCCCAAGGTTTGGGAAAAACTGGTATTGCTTGGTTTTGCCACAGCCAATATTGGTTTAATGAGCGACATTATCTGTTGCCCGGGTGGCGATTACTGCTCACTGGCTAACGCAAAATCCATTCCTATTGCAGAGCAGATACAACGTCGATTTGACGATCTGGATTATCTTTATGATCTTGGGCCACTTAACCTGAATATTTCAGGATGCATGAATGCTTGTGGTCATCACCATGTTGGACACATTGGTATTCTTGGTGTGGATAAAAAAGGTTCTGAGTTCTATCAAGTGTCCTTAGGCGGAAGTTCAAAAGAAGATGCTTCCTTAGGCGACATCATTGGTCCATCGTTTAACGCTGATGAAGTTTCTGATGTCATTGAAAAAATTATTGATGTTTTTCTGGAAAATAGAACTGAGGGCGAGCCTTTTCTTTACACTTACCGTCGTATCGGAATGGACCCATTCAAGGAGGCTGTTTATGCCAAAGCTCATTAAGAACAGAAAGCTTCAAGATAACGAATGGAAACTGGTTCGTGACGAAAGCGAACTGGAGCAAAGTGGAAAACAGATTGTTACTATCGATGTTTACCAAGCTCATGAAGCCGAACTAAAAGACAAGCTTGCTCGTGCTGAATTAGGTTTGCTTTTGAAAAGTGATCAGGGAATTGATGACCTGCCTCAGGGTTTTGAAAGTGCACCTGTTATTGCCATTGATTTTCCTGCATTTACAGATGGCCGTGGTTATTCCATTGCGCGTGATTTACTGAGATACACTTCCTTCAAAGGCGAGCTGCGAGCAGTTGGTGATGTATTGCTTGATCAGCTTCATTCCATGGAGCGTTGTGGTTTTTCAGCATTCGAATTAGTGGATGCTGCTGATGCTTCAAAAGCTGAAAAATGCTTTGATGTTTTTAGTGAAAAATATCAACGTGATGCCTTGCAGGAAAAACCCGTCTATCAGCGTTAAGTTTTCTTAAACTCGTTAAGGTAGCCATTTAAAGTAGAACGGCCTGCTGATATTATCGCTACATGCATCTGGATTTATTTGATTCTTTCTTCGTTATTTTCTCTGGCGCTGCCATTCTAGCAAGCCTTGCGCTGTTTACCAGACAGCCCTTAATCATTGCTTATATCGCTTTAGGTTGTCTGGCAGGTCCTTTTGGTCTTTCCTGGGTAACAGAGCAAGAGCTTCTCTCTGAAATTGCTGAATTCGGCATTATTTTTCTTCTTTTTCTATTGGGTCTGGATTTGCAGACCAAGAATCTGGTCAAGCTTTTTGGTAGAAGTAGTGTAGTAGCGATTGTCAGCTCACTCGCTTTTGCCCTGCTTGGCTTTTTAGTTTGTCGTTCTTTTGGTTTTAATTTCAATGATTCCATGGTTGTCGGTCTGGCCTGCATGTTTTCCAGTACCATCATTGCGATTAAATTGTTGCCAACGACCGTGCTTCATCATAAACACACCGGTGAAATTGTGGTGGGTTTATTATTGATGCAGGATTTTATCGCAATTTTTGTCTTGATTGCCCTTCAGCAGAATTCGCCTCAGGCCGTGTTTGAATTCAGTAATTTTATAAAGATTTTGATTGCGCTAGCACTTTCAGTCGGAATGGCATTCCTTCTTGTGAATTACCTCATCATTCCCTTAATTAGAAAGTTTGATCGTTTTCAGGAGTATATTTTCCTTATTGCCATTGGATGGTGTTTGGGAATTGCTGAATTTGCGAAGGTACTGGGCTTGTCACTTGAGATTGGAGCTTTTATAGCGGGCGTTTCATTAGCCGCTAGTCCAATTTCTGCTTATATCGCAAACAGTTTGAAACCTTTAAGGGATTTTTTCCTTGTACTGTTTTTCTTTTCTTTAGGGGCAAGTTTCGACTTCTACCGTATTCCTGACATGTTTTTGGTGGTGTTAACGCTGACACTACTTCTTATTATTCTTAAGCCTTTGGTTTTCACTTTGCTTTTGCTTGTGTTTGGAGAAAAAAAGGAAACTGGAAGAGAGGTTGGATTTCGTCTCGGGCAGATTTCAGAGTTTTCTCTCTTGATAGGCTATCTTGCTTTTAATAAAGGTTTTATTAGCAGTGATGCTTCTAATCTAATACAAGGCGTTGCGATTCTCAGTTTTCTGATATCGTCTTATATCGTGATTTTCTTCTTCCCTAACCCAATAGCGGTGTTTGATCGTCTGCGAAAGGATTAATTAAAAAGGTCTATTCAGTCGCTTTAATAGATTCATGCTAACGCGATCAATGGCAGTTGATAAGGAAATGCCAAGCTTGTCGCCAAGAGTTTCTTTTTCCTTGTAAGAGATTTCATAAACATCCATATCCTGTTCGCATTTGTCGAAAAGATATTCATCGCTGGTCATTAGCTCATCAATCATTTTTAGTTCAATAGCTTGTGAACCATGCCAGTATTCCCCTGTTGCCACTTTTTCAATATCTAACTGGGGCCGGTACTTGAGAACAAAGCTTTTGAACATTTCATGCACTGCTGCCAGTTCGGCAATGGTTTTTTCCCTGGCCTCGGGTGTAATTTCTCCCAGCATGGAAATGGTATGTTTGTATTCACCGGCAGTGAGCACTTCAACATCAATATTATTTTTGCGTAAGAGTTTGTTGAAATTGGTTATTTCAACAAGCACGCCTACGCTGCCCACGATTGCGAATGGTGCAGCGATTAAGGTATCAGCAATGCATGCCATTAAATAGCCACCACTAGCAGCGACTTTATCAACAGCAATCGTGAGTCTTAGCTCTGCTTTTTTAATGCGTTCAAGTTGAGCAGCTGCAAGTCCATAGGTGTGCACCATACCTCCAGGGCTTTCAACGCGAACAAGTACTTCATCATTTTTATTAGCAACGCTAAGAATGGTGGTGACTTCTTTTCTCAAGTTTTCTACTTGGTTACCTTCTTTATCACCATTAAAATCAATAACAAAAAGCCGAGGCTTTGCAGCTTCATCTTTATGCTTTTTCTCAGCCTTGTGTTTTTCTTTTTTGATTTTTTTCTCTTGCTTGGCAATGGCTTTTTGCTGCGTATCGTTCAAGACCAATTCATTAATATGGTCCTTAATAGTTTGTAACTCTTTATTGAGATGTTTTGCTCTGATGGAACCAGAAGTATCTTTTCTTCCTTTCCGTGAGCCAGAGAAGATGGCACCAATAACAATCAGAATGGCTCCTAGAATGGTGATTACTTTCGCAAAGAAAAGACCATACTCACTTAAGAATTCGAGCATGAAAAACTCCTGTAGATGAATGCTGCTTAGCGGATTGAGGCAAAGGCTTCCTGGTTTTCAGGTTTGCTGATCAGCCCTGCTTTGTTAAGCCTGATTGAAAAGAGTGCGCCATCAGTCATGGGAAGTGAACCAGTGCTGATAGGAACTGCCTTGAGTAAAAGAAATGCGTTCTTGCTGGCAAGATTATTCAAAACAGTATCAACAAGATTGCTTTCTATATTAATGTTGCTGCTAGGAAGGCGCTCAGCATCTCGTAGCAATGAATAATTAGAATTAATACGAGTGATTCGGTAATAAGGTTTGAGCCCCTGTGATTGCAGGAAGCCTCCCCAGTTAAGCATGGTGGCATCGACTTGCCAGAGGTCGCCATTCAGTTCAAAAACCTGTTTTTGACCTTGGGTTTCTGCAAGCTCTACCCTGAATTTTTTTGGTGAAATTTCTTTAAAGCTTAAGGTTGCCACAGAATCAGTTGATGAACTACTAAGGTAACTATTGAAAGTCAGGATGATAATGCTGGAAAGTATGGCTATCGCGATTGAAGTAAGCCCTAATGTTCCAACTAACCAACCTTTAAACCATTCAAAACTGATGAGCAGAAACAAGCCTATTGGTAACAGAACAAGAGCAGTAATCAATAACGTTGTGGTGATTGCATTAAATTCCATGATGTTTTCCTTTTATATGTTAAGCGGCAGTACCGTAACCTAATTCGTTAAGGCTTTCTTCAGCGATGTCGAGTGCGCCTTCGCCAAGCGGTTTTCTTTCCTGTATGCCTTCAAGGTAATAATCAATACTTGCCAGGGCATCGGCAAGGGTGTGAAGGTTTTCATTATCATTGCTAGCTTCAGCAGCAAGTATTTTTTCAGAAATAAAATTTGCACTTTGCTGTATTTGTTCTGCAGCGCGTTGAATATTAATGAAACTAATGCCTCCCCAGGCTGAGTGAAGATTTTCAACCGCATTTTCTAAATAGCTGTTTTCATTATTATGCTCAATGAAATTAGTTAGGGAATTCTGAACCTGAGCAATAATCTTTCGACTTTCCGTGATGACGGTAATGGCCACTTGATCCATCTCTAGCATTTGTTCAGCACTCATTTCAGGTTTGTTTGCCTGAAGTGGTGTGTTGTTCTGTTCGAGGCGACTGATAGCGCGCTCTACAAATACTAATAAGTCAGCTAGCTCACTGAGTTTTGACTGAAAGTCAGTGCTTTCCCCTAAAGAATCTGAATAGCTTGACAGTTTTTCACTAGCTATCGACAAGCCAAGCATAGTGAGTGTATGTGCAATGCGTTTCAGGTCACCAGCCAAGTCTTTCAGCTCATCTAATTTATCGCCTGTTCTTGCCATAACATCGAGTCTGTCTTTCACTGTGGCAACTTCTTCCCTGAGTGCAGAAGAAACCGTTTTGATAACGGCCGCGCTTGGACCTGTCATCAACTCCCTTTCCTGTTCAATCAAGGAATCCTTGAGATCAAATTTATCGAGGGAAAATTCTTCCTGAATGCTTTTAATCAGTTTTGTGTTTGGTTCTGCAAGTGTAATGATGTAGAGACAGTCTTTTATGAGGGTGACAATTGCAGCTTCGTCATATTCACCAGCACTTGGCTCAAGCAATTTTTTAATCTGGCGATCAATACGCCCAAGAATAAGTTTTCTCGGTGAGCTTAATTTAATATTTCCTTCCATGAAGGCTTCGACTGCTCCATTACAGATGCGTAGAAGTTGAGAACCTTGAGAATCCTGATATTGGCCATTCAAGCGTTGAAGCGCTCTCGCCATCATCCTGAAATTTGATTTCAGGTTTTCATCCTTGAAGGAACCCAATAGCCCAACCTGATACATGTGCCTTAAGCGTTTGTTGTTTGGATCGGCATTAACAATGGGTTCTACTTTTTTTAGATTAAAGGCTTTTAAATCAAGTTTGAAAAAATGACTTTCAGTGAGAGGCTTTTCCTTAACCACTGCGCGAAGTTCATTAATGTTATGGAAAAGTAATTCGGGTAAGCCTGACTGGCTTACCTGTACGTATTCGAGATAGCGAACCAGCATGACAATGGCACTGGTGATTTTTGAAAGCGTGAGGTCTCTAGCTTCGCCTTCTTGTGAAAGTGCTAATTCAATGGCTTTAGCCATAACCTCTGCAAGCAAGGATGCTCCAGAAAGGTTAATCATTTCAAACACACCCTGAAGTTGCTTGAAGTTCTCAACACATTGGGTCAGCTTTCCTGTATCACTTCGATTCTCATCAAAAGAATCTAGCAATGCTTCGGATTGAGCCAGTGTTTCATCAATTTGGGCTTTCACCATGTTGAGTGGAAGCATGTTTCTTTCTATTGACATAGTAATGCGGTCTCTATTGCTCTCTGTACTGCTGCAGTGGGTGTACTGTGAATCAGGACACTAGGCTTAATCTTTTATCTTTTGTTCTATTAAACCAAGAAGCTTAAAATTTGTATAGATTACAGCATTTTAGCAGTAATTCAGCAAAATAGTCTGTACTGAAAAGTGAGCCTTAAGTATGATTCTCCACCTCACCCGAAGCTGGGCATTCTAGCCTTTTTTCTAGCATCAAAAATACAGGGCACCTAACTATGCAAACACAACCCAGCCTTTCCTATGCTTTTTGGGATAACTTTCTAGGTAATGCGCCAAACTGGTACAAATTGAGCATCATCGGTTTTCTAATATTAAATCCTGTGCTCGTGTGGCTTGCAGGTCCTTTTGTAACAGGTTGGCTACTGATTGCTGAATTCATTTTTACCCTTGCCATGGCCTTGAAATGTTACCCCTTGCAGCCTGGTGGTTTGCTTGCAATTGAGGCGGTGGCGCTTGGTCTTGCTGATACAGAGTCTGTAAGGCATGAAGTATTCAATAATTTTCCAGTCATCCTGCTGTTGATGTTCATGGTTGCCGGTATTTTCTTCATGAAACAGCTTTTATTGTTTGTGTTTACAAGGATTCTTTTAAGAGTTCGTTCGAAAATGTTGTTGTCACTGCTTTTCTGTATTACCTCTGCTTTCCTCTCTGCTTTTCTTGATGCCCTAACGGTTACCGCGGTGATTATCACGGTAGCGGTGGGTTTTTATGCGGTATACCACAAGGTGGCTTCTGGTAAGAAACATCATACTGATGATGATCATGACCATGGAAGCGATCATGAAGTCAGGGACTCCCATCGGGACGATCTGGATGGCTTTCGTGCTTTTCTGCGTTCATTGATGATGCATTCTGCAGTAGGTACCGCTATTGGCGGCGTTTGTACAACGGTCGGCGAACCTCAGAACCTGCTGATAGCAGGCCGTGTTCAATGGGATTTCATTGAATTCTTCACTCGTATGGCGCCAGTCACCATGCCGACCTTTGTTTTCGGTTTGACGACTTGTTTACTGGTTGAGAAATTCAAATGGTTTGGTTATGGCGCTCAACTTCCGGAGAGCGTAAGGGATATTCTTATTGAGCACGCAGATAAAATGGATCGCGATCGCACCCAGAAAGAGGTTGCTGCACTTTATATTCAAGCCTTATCGGCAGTATTACTGGTGATTGGTCTTGCATTTCACGTGGCAGAAGTAGGTCTCGTAGGCTTACTGATTATTGTTGTCCAGACGGCTTTTAATGGCATTATTGAGGAACACAGTATTGGAAAGGCTTTTGAGGAAGCGCTGCCCTTCACTGCCTTGCTGGTTGTTTTCTTCGGTATTGTTGCCGTGATTCATGACCAGCACTTATTCACACCTATCATCGACTACGTGCTGCACATGAGTAAGGACATTCAGCCACGTATGTTCTTTGTGGCTAATGGGTTGCTTTCCTCAATCAGTGATAATGTCTTTGTGGCAACGGTTTACATCAATGAGGTGGATGCAGCCTTTAGGTCAGGCGCTATCGATAGGGAGCACTTTAATCACCTGGCTGTGGCTATCAACACGGGTACCAACCTGCCAAGTGTTGCCACACCAAATGGTCAGGCAGCCTTCCTCTTCTTGCTGACTTCCGCATTGGCGCCCTTGATTCGACTCTCTTATGGAAAGATGGTGTGGATGGCTTTGCCTTATACTATTGTGCTGTCTGTGGTGGGCTTTATTGCAGTTACTTTTGCCTTATAGGGCAACTGTTTTACCAATGAAGCTCCAAGTCTGGATTACTTTTCCTGAGCTTTTCCAACATGTCTTCATGGGCTTTAAGTTCATCCATGTTTGCCTTAAGTACTTTTAGCCCTCTTTCACCACGCGTGATTTTGGTAGCAGCTTCCTGACTGCTGCCATAGCTATTCTGGTTGGTATCGGCACTTTCCCATGAAAGGTCTCTCTGACCACCTGTCATTAAGAGGAAAACATCAGCAAGAAGCTCAGCATCAAGCAAGGCGCCATGTAGCTCCCTGCCTGAGTTATCAACGTTGTAGCGTTTACAGAGAGCATCCAGGGTGTTTTTTTGCCCTGGGTGCTTTTGACGGGCAATTGACAGGGTGTCGACTACACTGCAGATATCCTTTATAACTGATTGATTTCCTTCAAGTTTCTGTAATTCATTATTCAGGAATGGAACGTCGAATCCAGCATTGTGGATAATCAGTTCAGCGCCGTTGATGTAATTCACAAACTCCTGGGCAATGTCTTCGAAAAGTGGTTTGTCGCTAAGGAACTCAGTTGTAAGCCCATGAACTTCCAGAGCTCCCTCCTCGCTATCCCGTTCGGGGTTTATGTAGACGTGGAAGTTATTGCCGGTAAGCCTACGATTGACGATTTCCACGCAACCAATCTCGATAACCCGGTTACCGAGTTTAATATCCATGCCGGTGGTTTCTGTATCAAGAACAATCTGTCTCATAGGATTTTAAACTTCCTGACTTTCCTTTAACTCATCGATGGCTTTATTAGCTAAGGCATCAGCTCGTTCGTTTTCAGGATGTCCTGCATGCCCCTTTACCCAGTGCCATTCAACTTCATGTTTCTTGTTGAGCAAATCAAGAATTTGCCAGTATTCCTGATTTTTCACCGGTTTTTTCTGGGAATTCTTCCAGCCTTTCTGTTTCCAGCCTTCTATCCACTCGGTGATACCTTTCCTGACATATTCGGAATCAGTGGTTAGTTTGACCTTGCAGGGTTCCTTTAAGCAGCTAAGTGCCTCGATGGCTGCCTGAAGCTCCATCTGGTTATTGGTGGTTTCCACAGAGGCTCCATAAATCTCTTTTTCCTGCCCTTTAAAGCGCAGTATGGCTCCCCAGCCACCAGGACCTGGATTACCTCGACATGCACCATCAGTGAAGATTTCGACAGCTTTCTTCATTAATCAGGCTTTTTGAAGGGAATGGTATTGCTTCGTCGACTGCCAGCTGGAATCTTACTCGCGGCAGCGACAGGTAATATCGCTTTGTTTTTTCTGGTCTCTCTTAAGCGAATTGGCGTGATGCAGGAAACCCGTTTCTTGGCCATCAAAAGATAAAAACCACCACGTTGATTGAGCCAGACACTACCTAAATAATCCAGCCAACCCAGTGAACTTGAAGTAGCAAGCCCCGCAGACGGTGGCATATAAAAAGCGCTTTCACACCCTACTACGTCAAAACCAAGGATATCCAGCCATTCAGAAAGACGGTATGGGCTAATAAAACGCGAGGTCCAGGGAGCTGATTTGGAACGGAAAAGAAAGGCACGCCATAAACCCCAAAGGCTCCAGGGGTTAAACCCTATAATGAGCATATTCCCGTTTGGCAACACGACTCTAGTGGCTTCCCTTAACACCTGAAAGGGATCTCGTTCAAAATCAAGACTATGGTGAAGCACGACCAGATCGGTGCTGTCAGATTGAATGGGTAGTTGGTGAATATCACTATTGATTCGGCTGTTCTGACAATTCAGGAACACCTTATGCTTGATTGGGCTTTCTTCAATAATATTGGTGAGAGAATTAAGACCAGAGTAAATCAGGTGATAACCAAATATTCTTGGTAGCACCTTTTCAAGAATGCCTTTCTGTTTTTCAATAAATAATTCACCCAGTGGTGAATCAAACCAGTCTGAAAGAGACTCTTTGACATTCTCTGGCTGCGAACGGCCCAAGGTTTTGATAAGTCTTGGCAATGCCATACAATTAACTCTTTAAATCTGCAAGGACACTCAAATATAATCACGCTTCGCTTGTGCTTGTCTACTCATTAGCAACATTTTTGAACGACTGTATTTTTAACTTTAGGCTGTAATTCTTGATATCCCGTCTTCATATTACCTTTCTCATCTTATTTCTTTCATTGTCTGGCTTTTATGGCTGCACATCGTTGGAAAATCCGAAATCGAAGGAAAGTGACAGTAGCGAGCAGCAAGTGGAAGAAACCCAATGCCTTGCTGATGAAGCTTACCTTTTGAGTCTGAATACCGTTTGGGATGAAATCAGGAAGGATTTTGATTTCAGTGTTGGAGTTGATAACGCCAGGGTCAGACGACATCTTGCGATTTATGACCGGCGTCAGAAATATTTCAATACGATTAATGAAAGAGCAGAAAAATATCTTTACCACGTTGCTGTTGAAGTAAGAAAACGTGGTATGCCCTCTGAGATTGCCTTACTTCCTATTGTTGAAAGTGGTCTGGATCCTTTTGCTTACTCTCATGGTCGTGCGGCAGGTATGTGGCAATTCATTCCAAGCACTGCAAAAATATTTCACCTTGAAGATAACTGGTGGTATGAGGGACGGCGTGATGTTGTTGCATCGACTGACGCGGCATTGAATTATCTTGAGCGCTTAAGAGATCGTTTCGATGGAGACTGGATGCTTGCACTTGCAGCTTATAATTCAGGTTCAGGAACGGTTTACCGGGCAATCAAGGAAAATCGAAAATTAGGTAAGCCAACGGATTACTGGTCGCTAGATTTGCCTGATGAAACTTCAGATTATGTTCCAAAGTTAATCGCGCTTTCGCAACTGATAGCAGAACCAGAAAAATACAGTATCGAATTAAAAACCATTCCTTATGCGCCCTATTTTGATGAAGTAGATGCGGAAGGACAGATAGATTTATCACAAGCGGCTAATCTTGCTGAAGTCAGTACGGAAGAAATCTATCTGCTAAACCCAGCCTTTAATCGATGGGCGACGGATCCTGAAAAGAATCGTCCACTCATGGTTCCCTATCTACAGAAATATGTTTTCCTGCAAAATCTGGAATCGCTTCCCAAGGAAGATCGACTTGCATGGAA
>JBECKS010000033.1:0-35715 GCA_040235395.1 Pseudomonadales bacterium
GCACGCAGCACCATGACATTAACGAAAAAACCAATGATGTTTTCCAACTGAGCGTGGGCTCTGCCCGCATGAGGAACCGCCAGACAGAAATCGTCCTGTCGGCTATAACGATGTAAAAGGATGTAAAAACTCGAGAGAAAAACATAAAAACTTGTGCTGTTCAGCTCATGAGCTAAAGCCTTGACCTTTTCCAGACGGTTTTTATCCAGCGTCAATGAATAGTGAGCGCCTTCAAAACGCTGAATCGCCGGACGTTCCTTATCGAGAGGAAGATTGATGTAAGGGCTTGCCTCCTCAAGTTTATGTTGCCAGTAGTGAATCGCCTCTGTCGCCCCTTGATTCTGGATATTATCTCTTTGTTCTTGCGCATAATTCACATAAGCAAAGTCTGTTTCTACCTCATGAAACAGTTGAATGACATTTCCATGTTCAAGTTGTCCTTTATCAAGAAAAAGGTGATAGAAATTTTTCAAATCCCTCAACAAGATATTGAAGGACCATGCATCTGCAATCAGGTGATGAAGATTTACCAGCAAATAAAAATCCTGCTTGCCAAAGTGAATCAATTGAAACCGGAATAAGGGATGTTCAATCAAGGGAAATTGATAGCCCTGATTCGTCTGTCTTAATTTCTCTATCTTTTGTTGAGCATTCTGCTCACTGGATTCAATCACTAACTCTTCGAGGTATGCACCTGCTTCATCGAAGGCTTGTATGTATTGAAGATACTGCTCCCCTTCCCTGACAAAACAGGTTCTGAACATTTCATGCTTTTTCACCAGCATGACGATCGCTTTTTTTAAGGCGGGAACATTCAAATCACCAGTTACATGAAAACTTGCTGGCATGCTATAAGCAAAGCTTTCTGGATTCACCAGACTTGCTAACAAAAGTCTTTCCTGGGCAAAACTTAATGGATAGCGCTGCTGTTCCTGATAAGATTTGTTTTCACTGGCTTTAATATGCTGCTGTCTTTCAAAAGACACCCCCTGCAATTTACCCTGATACGCTAGCTGCTCAGTGAGTGAAGCAATACTGGAATAGTGCAAAAAATCACGTAGGCTTAACTTCAGCTTGAAGTGTCTTTCAATCTCGAATAGCAATCGTGTTGCTAATAAGGAATGACCGCCAAGATCAAAAAAGTTATCGTGCTCAGAAGGACGCTCTTTTAAATCAAGATGCTTTACCCATAAATCACTGAGATAAACACCAAGGGATTTATCTTGCTCATCTGATTCAACAACATGCAGTTTGTTTTCTTTTTTTAGGTTTTTTTTCTGCTGTGCCAGCTCTAGTAATTCCTTTCTATCGATTTTTCCCTGTAAACCTAAGGGAAGCTCATCGAGAACATATATCTGCTCTGCCCCTGATGGTCGCATGTAAAGCGGAAGCTTATTTGCAACAAACACATAAATATTTTCGCTGAAGATAGTTTTTTCTTTCTCATTCAGAATCTCATCAGCTTTAACAAAATATTGAAGTCCTCGTTCTTCTGTATAAATCACATCACTGGCAATTACATCGGGGTGAGAAAGAAGAACCTGATTGATGTACTCAGGTTCAACTTTCTGTCCACGAACCTTTAGCTGGAAATCTTTTCTACCAAGAAAATAAAGTTGCTCATCTTCACCCCAGGCAAGCAGGTCACCGGTTTTGAAATACCGTTTTCCTTCTATATTCACAAACGCCTTGTTGCTGGCCTGTTCATTTTTAAAATAGCCAAGACCGACACATGGTCCACCGAGATAAAGTTCTCCAGCAACACCCAGCGGACATGGCTTCATCTCATCATCCAGCACCAAGGCTGTGCTGTTATTCAATAAATGCCCCAGTGGTACCTGCGTACTCTTTTCATTCAGTAAGCGACAGGGATAGATGACACTAATGACTGAACATTCACTCGGCCCGTATGTGCTGTACATATTCAGTTGAGGTAATACTTTCTGACAGGCGCGGATACGTTTTATGTTTAGTGCTTCACCACCAATAAGTAGCGTCTTCAGGCTTTGAAGACTTTCACGGTATTCGGGAAACTCTTCGAGCAACTCACTAAGCAGATTGAATACCGAAGGCACAATGCCGCTCATACTGACGCGATGTTTTTTACTCAGTCTAATGAACTCTTCAAGATCAAATCCTTCTTCGCTTTCTGGAATCACAACACTTCCACCGTGAATCAAGGGACTAAGCAAGTGATTCAAACCACCATCAAAACTGTGATAACAAGCCTGTAAGGAAATATCTTTTTCTGTCTGCCCTAGCTCACTCGCAAGCGCATCAGCAAAAGAAATAAAATTAGCGTGAGAAACCTGCGAGGCTTTTGGCTCTCCTGTGCTACCCGAACTGTAAATACAGAATAGCGGCGTTTCATCTCCTACTAATTTCGCTTCCTGCTTTTGTGCTTTACAGACTTCCAGAAACTCCTCTTTAGTCTGTAAGGGTAATACCTTTGAAGATTCACCTAATACTTCTTCGGAAATCCAGGTTGTTTTCAGCGCATTTTTTATATGGCTCTCAATCTCTTCCCTGTTAAGCAAGGCTGAGCTTTTTGAATCTAGAATCACTGCCTCTGGTTTTAATTCATTCATTGCATCAGCAATCTGTTGTACTGGCCATTGATGACTTAAAGGAATGAACTGCGCACCAATACGCGCACAGGCCAGGAAAATTGCAGGCACCATGTCATTACGCGGCATAACAACGAACACCGTATCTTTTTCCTTGATACCCTGCTGTATCAGATGCTCATGAACAACATTTACATGTTGTAAAAGCAGTCGATAACTTGTTTTCCTGTCCTTGTAGATAAGTGCAGCTTTTTCCTGCTGTTTTTCGCAAGATTCCAGAAAACGTTCATAGAGATTTTTCTTGACGTTTTCTTCTTTTTGATTGATACGACCAAGCTCAAGTAACTTTTTCTTTTCCTTGCCTACTATTAAGTTAATGTCTTTCAGCAAACTATCAGGATATAGAAGCAGGCACTGTAATAATTCTAGATAATGTCTTCCGAAAGTCTGAACAAAGGATTCTGTAAACAAGGCCTTCTTGTAAGTTAGCCTTATGCGCTCATCACTTCCTTCGTGACGAAGATAGGTAAAGGAGAGATCAAACTTAGAGTTATGCTTTTGATAGTTTGCAAGTGAAAATTCGCAACGATCAAACACAAGCTTTGTTTTTGGAATCTCCTCAACAGAAAACATGGTGGAAAAAATCTCTTCATGGCTGGATAGCTTCTTACTTTCCCTTAAACCCTGTTTTACCAACTCATATGGCAATTCCCTATGCTTCAGTGCTTCATCCATTTTTTCTGCTTGCTGCTGTAGCCAGCTAAGCAGATTAAGACTTTCATCAATATCAACGGGTATCGCCACGGTATTCACCAGAAAACCCATCATGTTTTCCAATTCCATTAATTGGCGATTCGCTGCTGGGGTCGCAATAGCAAATTGTTTTTTACTTGAGTACTTGCTAAGCAAAAGGGCAAACAGCGAAAACAGAACACTAAAACTTGAAAGCCTGTTTTCTTTACACAGCTTTTCCAGTTTATCTACCATCTCCTTATCAAGTTTCAGGAATACCTGTTCGCCTCCATCCTTTGACTCCTTATCGATAACTTTTGGTATTTGTTCTATTGTCAGGTTTTCAATATTTGCTAACGCATCATTCCACCAGCGCTGTTCCTGCTGAACATAAGTTTCATTCAGGTTCTGCTTTTGCCAGTGAGCATAATCAAGATACTGAAATGTCTGCTCGTTTTTTTCTGGTGTTTGCTTATTACTAAATTGTCGATAGGCAACTTCCAATGCCTGCACAAAAAGATTCATAGACCAGGCATCAGTAAGCATGTGATGCATGGTGGCAAGGAGGCAATAATGTTTTTTACCAAGTTGAACCAGTGTGAAATTAAATAGTGGCAGTTCCTCAAGATTAAAAATACTTTCCGTATCCTGCTTGATTAATTCTGCAAGACGAAGTTGCGCCTGCTCCTTAGGGTAAGCACTTAAATCGATAAACTCGGGAATAACTTCAAAGGCATCATGGATCTGAATACCCATTCCCTGTTTTTCGTTTTCAGTGTGATGGAAAGTCGTTCTGAATATTTCATGGTCATCAACAATGTGCTGATAACTTTTTCGTAATGCATCAAGATCAAGCTCGCCCTTGATGTTAATAATCAGCGGGTTGTTGTAATTCGCTTTGTTTTCTTCACTGAGTTGCTGAAACCAAAGGGCGCTTTGCGCGTAAGAAGGAATAAGATTGGAGGGTTGTTTTCGATCAATGCGCTTTATTTCTGTCTGGCGCTTAAGTCGCTCCTGTTCTGCGAGCCATTGAATCAGTTCTGCTCTAAGCTCCTTAACCTCTTCCCTGATACTGTCATCAAGCGCATCTTTGGGTGCCTTGAACTTGAGCTGCTGCTGACCCTGCTCATCTTTTTCCAGCCACAGACGAACCTGCCGTTCAGACAGCTTTCTAAGCAATGTAAATAAAGGACTTGTCTCTGAAGCCACTGTCAGCCCGTTTTTGCAAAGGAAAAGGAATGGTGACTGCTGATTCTATGAGCCTGCTCAGCCATGTTCCATAGTCTGGAAGCAAGTTTCGACAAATTGATAAATTTTAAACATAGTTTCTTTTAATATAGTATTTATAACGATAGTACTTACAAACATATTTAGACAGAAGGTTTATGTTTAAGCGCGGTTTTTAAAGCCAGCCAGGCCAGGCTTTATTTCAATCATAACCCGAGGACTCTGAAGCTTACTTGCTTATTTATTAGCCAGAAGATCCACCTTTTAGCCTCTCTACATTCCGTTCTCTCCCTTTTAAAAGGCACTTTTCGCGCCAAAAGCTGGTAAATAATGATAGCGTGACGTTATCGTCAATTATTGACGATTCGTCAAGGGCTTGTAAGATATTATCCATACAAAGCCAGAAGCCCTATTTTTTCAGGCTCTCAAGAACCTTACTGCAACAAGGTGATAACGATGATTGCTCAAGACAAAATCAACAATGAAGCCTACTTTGAATCATTGAAACTCAAACCTTATATTGCCTGGCCAACAGTGATTCAGCTTTTTGTATCACTCACGGTTATTGCGAGCGTTTGGTATAGCGTGCTCAATGACATGCTTCCTTTATGGGCTGGCTCTATTATCAACATCCTGGCTTACTACTTCCTCTTTTCACCCATTCACGATGGCTTGCACCACGCCATCTCCAACAACAAGAAGGTCAACGATTTCTTTACCGTTATTGCCTTTATGCCTGTTTCCTTTTTTATGGGTGGTAGTGCCTGGGCAAGAATGTTCCATATGCAACATCACCGTCATTCTGGCAAGGAAGACCTTGATCCGGATTTAGAAATTTCCAGCAAAGGCAGTAATGCACTTTGGAAGTGGTTTATCTGGGGAGCGCAATATCGTCCTTACTATGTGAAATTCAAGGATCAACTGCCTCCAGTGAAAGAAGCGCCTTTTATAAAAACGCGCGTGACTATCTCATTGGTTATTATAGTTGCCCTTTTCTATTTCCATTTCTGGGAAACCTTATTCCTTTGGCTTGCGGGCGTTTATGTAGGCATTTCGTGGATGACTGCGTTTGTTTTCAGTTACCTGCCCCATCACATTCATAAACGCAAGGAAGGTGAAGATCCTCTTGGTAACTATCAAGCGACCTGTAACATTGTCGGCTACGAATGGTTGCTGTCGCCCATCATGCAATACCAGAATTACCATATGGTTCATCACCTCTACCCTACGGTACCTTTTTATCGCATGGTGAAAATCTGGAATGCACGACTCGACCATCACATGTCGAACAACCCAAGTGAAATTCGTTTAAAGAAATAAAAAGTTACTGGCGTTTATAGCCATTTTTTCCAGCGAAACACGGCTGTCTGGACAACGGTTGCCACAATAATTCCTAACACAAAAATCATGAAGGCATCGGGATTTTCTGAGCCTGGAATGCCTCCTACGTTAATTCCAAATAAACCTGTCAGAAAACCCAGTGGTAAAAAAATTGCTGCAACCACAGATAGAATATACATCTTGGAATTCAGTTGTTCTGAATGTCTGCTATTCAACTCTTCCTGTGTAATGGCTGCTCTTTCACGAATGGCATCAATGTCTTCAATATGCCGTATCATACGATCAAGGGCTTCGCGTAAATAGATACGATTGCCTTCACCAAACCAGTCCACTTTTTCTGTCGAGAGTCTTGAGAGTGCTTCCCGTTGTGGCGCGAGATGTCTTCTTAAGGCAATGGACTGTCTTCTTAGCATTGCCAGATCCAGACGCAACGATCCCGCTGCTTTATTCATCAGTTGTTCTTCAAGCTCATCCATCTGGTCTTCCATTTCCTCAACCACATCACTCATGCGCCAGACAAGACGATCAACCAGACATACCAGTAAATCGGAAGTGCTAATTGCGCCCTTAGCCTGGTCAAACTGTTCCTGAAGATCCTTTACTGAAACCAGTTTTCGCTTGCTGGTTGTAACAATGATGTCAGGCGTTAACCAAACACGAATGGAAACCATGTCTTCAGGTTCAGCGCCAGGATTCAGGTTAACGCCACGCAAGGACACCAGGAGGCCTTCATTGAAGGCCATACTTCTTGGTCGCGTGCTTTCTGCTTCAAGTGCTTCTACTACCACTTCATCCATACCATAGACTTTCCTGATTTCTTCAAGAAAAGCATGATTGGAATAATTCAAATGTATCCAGATGCCCTTGCCACTTTCCTTTGCCCCTTGAAGACCATCACCTTTTATCACTTGGGAAGTGCCATCACCATTCATCTGGTGGATGATGATAAAGTCTGGATCATAGGTTTCATTTGTCATAGCCGAATCCGTTTTCTGATTTTTCTATTTATAATAAACAAGCCTTTTCTTTCTGCCTAGCTAAAGTCTCATGCCTTGGCTACACTTGAAATCAAATAAAGGGAGGATATGGGTCATGGCGCTAGGGAAAAAACTTTTTGATAGTGGTTTCAGTGACTGGAAAGCTTCGCAACTTCCTGACTTAAGTGGCAAGGATTATGTCATCACGGGTGCAAACTCCGGCATTGGATTCGAAGCGGCACGCATGCTTGCTGAAGCGGGTGCTAATGTCACTATTGCCTGTAGAAATAAAGACAAGGCAGAAGCTGCAAAAAAACAATTGGAAAAAACGGCAAAAGGGAAGGTAGAAGTCATCTCCCTTGATCTTGCAAGCATGACCTCCATTCGCTCTGCAGCTGAAGAATTACGCAAACGCTTGCCTAAGATTGATGCGCTGATTAATAACGCTGGCATCATGCAAACACCTCACCAGTTAACGGCTGATGGCTTTGAAATGCAGTTAGGTACCAATCATCTTGGTCATTTCCTATGGACGGCTTTATTGTTTGATCTGGTTGAAAAAGCAGAAGGCAGAGTGGTGACTGTATCAAGCGTTGCCCATAAATTTGGAAAAATTAATTTCAATGATTTGATGTCAGAAAATTCCTATTCAGCTACCGATGCTTATTGTCAGAGTAAACTGGCAAACCTGATGTTTGCCATGGATCTTCATCGCAAATTACACGCAAGCAACAGCAAGGTTCTTAGTATTGCCTGTCATCCCGGTTATTCTGCAACTAACTTACAAAGTACAGGACCAACTGGTTTGCTAAATCTAAGTTACAAATTTCTGAACAAAATTGTTGCCCAGCCCATGGAAAAAGGAGCCATTCCTACAGTCCTGGCAGCCGCAGGCAATGAAGCTAAAGCTGGCGGTTATTACGGGCCGCAATTATTCTCGGAAGCCCGTGGTCGTGTGAGTGATGCCACTGTTATGTCCAAGGCACTTGATGAGCAAACAGCCAGCAGACTCTGGAAAGAAAGCGAGCAACTCACAGGCATAAGCTGGCTTATCTAATGCGCATTCATTTTTTCAATGCGTTGAAGACTTAATTCATCGTATTGACCATCGAAATGTTTTTTCAACACAGATTCAAACAAGGAATCAGAACCTGCAATGTATGCAAACAGGGTCATGGATGATTTAAGTTTCATTTCATCAATTCCACCAAAACAATCTAACAGTGAGCTGTTTGGCATGTTCAATACCAGCTCGGTGCATTCCAGTAAGCGTTTGCCAAGCACAGGATGCTTAAGATAAGCGGCTGCCTCCTCAAGACTTTCAATGCCGTAGTAATTCGCCATTTCACTACGACCCAAACCTTTCACCTGAGGAAATATGAACCACATCCAATGTGTGCGCTTTTTACATTGAGCAAGCTCTTCAATCACAGATGAATAACTTTTTTCCTGTGCATCCACAAAACGCTCAAGTCTGAAACTGTTCACACTTTTTAACTCCCACGTTAAAGCAACTTTAGCTAGTACAGCATGCCTGTTATAGTGATATCAATCCTAATCATCTCTAAAGGTTATTATCATGCGTTCGATTTTTTCAAGTCTCGTTTTTCTATCCCTATCATTTCTCTCGCTCAACAGCTTTGCTTCAAGCATTTCGGTAAATGGCTTGCAAGGTCCTGCCTGGATTGAACGTAATAATCAGAAACAGGTGCTAACTCCTGATACGAAAATTCAAGCGAATGATATTGTAATAACGGGTGAAAACGGAAAGCTCTGGTTAAACATGGAAGATGGCGCAGTTATCAAGTTAGGAAACGCTGCAAGAATGAAAGTTCAAAACCTGAGTGCTAAAGAAGATGCAAACACTCAAATAAGTTTGCTTGAAGCCAGTGTTGAAATTGTTGAAGGTGCCTTCCGTTACACCACAGGTTTCGTTAGTAGTCAGACAAACACTCAATGGAATCGACAGGTAAACATCGGACTATCAAAAACGGCCGCCATTGGTATTCGTGGTACAGACCTGTGGGGTAAAGTCGGTTCTGATAATCAGTTTGTAGTTTTGCTTGAAGGAAAAATAAACGTTACACCCAATACCAGTGGTGCAACACCTGTGATTCTTGATCAGGCATTACAGATTTTTAAAATGGAAAATAATCAGGCGCTCCCCGTTAACACCGTAGATATGGAAGCAGTTAAAAGTCTTGCGCCTGAAACAGAACTGGATTTCGGTTTAGGCGTTCAACAACAAGGAAGTGCCTATCGATTACATCTTGCATCTTCTGAATGGCCACATAAAGCACGGGCACTTCTGGATAAACTCAAGGAACAGGGTTATGCGGCCAACATGGTGGAAGTTGAAGTGAATGAGATGAGTTGGTCACGCATTTACATTGACGAGTTCGTATCAAGGGAAGATGCTGAAAGTCTCGCTGAAAGCCTTAGGGATGACGTCGATATCATCTCTCCCTGGATTCAGCGCATGTAAAAAAACAGGTACCGTGCTGACAGAAGACTGATTTTTTGTCCTGAATTGACCTAGCACGGAAAAAACTTTTTCATACTATGCTTTCTCGCGTTTAAGTTTTTCCATGTCTCATCAAGAAAATTACAGGAGAAACTATGTCTTCAATGCATACTGATGTATTGGTTGTGGGTGCCGGACTTTCTGGCATTGGTGCAGGTTATTTTCTTCAGACACGATGCCCTGAAAAATCCTATGTGATTCTTGAGGGAAGGGAAAACATGGGTGGCACCTGGGATTTATTTAAATACCCCGGTATACGTTCAGATTCAGACATGTACACACTGGGTTTTTCCTTTAATCCATGGACCAAAGGAAAAGGCATTGCTGATGGTGATGACATTCTGTCCTACATCAAGGAAACCGCTGACAAATATCAGATTGAAAAAAATATTCGCTATCAACATCAAGTTGTCAGTGCCGACTGGTCTTCTGCAGATTCGCTCTGGCGTGTAAACGCTATTAAAAAAGATTCTGGCGAAACCGTTCAATACACAACGAATTTTCTTTATATGTGTAGTGGCTATTACCGTTATGACCATGCTTATACACCTGAATTTCAAGGCATGGAAAATTTTAAAGGTGACATCGTTCACCCCCAGTTCTGGCCTGAAGATATAAATTACAAAGACAAGAACGTGGTAGTCATTGGCTCTGGCGCAACTGCTGTCACTTTAATTCCCAACATGACCGACGAAGCCAAACACGTCACTATGTTACAACGCTCTCCCACCTATATTGCAGGCATGCCTAATAATGATTTCTTTCCGCGGCTCATGAGAGAAATTTTTCCTGCAAAACTCGCTTACGATATTGTTCGTTTGAGAAACATCTCCCTTTTCATGGCCATGTATCAATTCTGTATTCGTCGACCCAAGGTTGCCCGAAAGATTCTGTTAAAGCAGACTGAACGTTGGTTGGGAAGTAATAAAGAGTTAAGTCATTTTCAACCTAGCTATGATCCGTGGGAGCAACGTTTATGTCTCGCACCCGATGGTGATTTTTATCTCGCGATTCGCAAAGGTGATGCCTCTGTTGTTACCGATCATATTTCTCATTTTGATGAAACAGGCATACAACTTGAATCAGGAAAACATCTGGATGCAGATTTGATTATCACTGCTACTGGTTTAAGTCTGATTCCTTTTGGCGGGCTTGCACTTTCTTTAAATGGACAGCCCGTTGAACTCAATAAACACATGACTTACAAAGGCATGATGATTCAGGATGTACCAAACTTTGCTTATGCTATTGGATACACCAATGCATCATGGACATTAAAAGCCGATCTCACAAGCGCCTATGTTTGCCGTATGCTCAATCACATGAAAAAACATCGCTACAGGGTTTTCATTCCGACGCACGTTTCTGCAGATGTGGAAGAGGCACCCTTCATGGATCTTGCCTCTGGTTACATACAGAGAGCGCTTGAAATGTTTCCGAAACAGGGAACAAAAGCACCCTGGAAACTGTATCAAAATTACTTTCTTGATTTATTAAGCCTGCGTTTCAGCAAGGTTGATGATGAGGTGATGGAATTTCTCTAAGGTTTTAAAAATAATAATGCCAGACATAAAAAAACCGCCTTAAGGCGGTTTTTTTATTGATTGCTTTTCTTATTTCGTTTGCGCACCACTTTCTGCAATCCATTTATCGATGTGATCCTGAACCCAGGCTTCTTTTAATTCCGGATCAAAATCCTTGGAAAAATATCGACGCATGGATTCCCCGTTAACACCCCAATCCGTATCACCTAAACCTTTGAGGAACATCCACAGATGTGGCCAGAATTTTTTATTATTTGCCTTGGCATCACGCCAGACAATTTCTGGAATTAAAACGGTAATAAAAAATTGCACGCAAATTAACCCTTCAAGCATTCCCCAGAATTTATACCAATAGGAATTATTAATATGGTTAAGCACTTTAAGTTTTATAAATGAATGTTCTAGCTCTTCACTGAGATGCCATTTCCAGAGTTTCTGCATTTCTTCATGAAAGCCTGATGCATCGAGCACATCCTTTCGAATATGATCTTCAAAAAATCCAAAGCCAACGAATTCAAGAAATGCTGAACCTGCCAGGGATGTTTTCTTTGACGTTAACTTGGCAATGAAACGTGAAATTTTTTCACCCCATTTTCCCATGAAAAAATTATCAAGATTCAACTGCTTGTTAACAGGCATATGAGCGCGAGTATGGGCAATTTCCTGCTGAACAAAAATATCTGCCAGTTCCCTTAAACGTGGATCATTATCTAGCGATGGGTCATCACGCATATCACGAACAGCCTTGATAACATACCTTTCAAATGCAGGAATGCCTGCAGTAAGCACTGCATAAAAAATGCGGTAGAAATCGTTTTCGCACCAGTTGGTCTCGGTAAGGCTGTCAGTATCAAGTTTGACAGTTTTCACTTTAATCATTTTGCGTTTCCCCTGTCGATTTACGACAGATTCATAAACCTTATTGACTAAAATTTAACTGAATCTGCACCATGAATACATGATGCAAATGGGTGAAAGGCGAATCAAACCGCCCCAATGGTGTTAAGCAGCTCAAGAACCCTGTGTTGATTGGGTGCTGCCTGTTTCAGGCCTTCCAGAATAGCTTTTGCCTCTACCTGATTGTCTTCCTCAATCAGTAATTCTGCCCTGACAAGACCCACTGCCAAAGCAGATTTCGGCTCACATTGTGCTGCTTCATGGAGCATGTTTTCCCTGATATCTTTTCTACCAAGCTGTTGAGCACTTCTTGCTGCGTAAAGATAAGCCACAGCCGGTCTCTCAAGGTTAAGCGCTGCTGCCTGGAATTTCTTGAGCGCCTTATCCCAGGCACCTGTTTCAAAGTCCATCAATCCCTGTAAAAAATCACGCTTCGATGCTGCAACACGTCTTTCTACTGCCCATTGTTGAAAATGTTTTCGTGGTTGAAGTGATTTCGATAACAAAGGCCAGGAACGATTCAAAAGAAAGAAAATGGCCAGAAGTAAAAGTGTGAAAAACCAGAGGCTGGTTTCAAAGGCATGATGCTCATAAACCAGCAGCACATAACTGCTTTTGTTTGCTAGCAAATAGCCAAACACACCGCCTAACAAAACGATAAAAGAAGCAAGAAGGACAAAGCGCTTCACTGTCCCAAGCTCCTTTTCAACATGGGTTTATTTATTTTTTCCTGCTGCCAGTGCGTTGCAAAGGCATCTACTGCATCAAGGGTGCGTTTAATTTCAGGCATTTCCGGATTCAGCTGATAACTTTTTAATTCCTCAATCTGCGACAATACCGCGGTCGTTAACGGATCACTATTATCATAATTCTGCTTTACCCATTTCTCACTCTGCTCAAGGCTTAAAAGATAGGATGTTGCCTCACGTCTTAAGAGTGCAAGTTGTGCCTGCTCAATCGCCAGCTGAATATTTCTGGATAAATATTCTCGCTCTTCACCGCTTGGCATAGGTTTCACCTCTCCATCAATTCTGAAACTGCGGTAAAGATAAGGCTGAAGCTTTTCGATGACATGTGAAAACCTTGATTGAAAACCGAATTCTTCCTCAGGGGCAAAATCTTTACTCTCTTCTTCAGATGAAAAAAGCAGGCTCTGATCTGGGTACTCGGGTTGCTTGTAATTCAACTCTTCAAGTTTCTTACTTAAGGAATCCAGAATGATATAAGCACCTTCAAGATCCACATTCGCAGCAACGCGCAAATCAAGAATATCTGCCGCAATCGCTTGCCGGATTGGCAAGGCTTCCGTTTGCCTCATTTCAATCACTACCTGATCTGCAGCCTTAAGAAGTGCAATCGCACCATTGGCATCATGAGAAAGTACCAGTCGCTGATGTGCAAGTCTGCTCAAATGTTGCAATTCATCTACTAACCAGTCCACTCGATTAACACCACTGATATTAGCAATATGGTCCTTCACCTGTTTCAACTCTTGCGTCAGGGCATCAATCTGTTCCTGATGGGTAGTTAATACCTGCTGGTTATTTAAAAGTTCGGCATCAAGTTTTTCAGCTCTCTGAACTTGAGACTGATGATCAAGTTGATAGGCACTCTCTTTCAACAAGTCACTGGATAAATAATGTAATTGCAATGCAAGGAAAGAAACGCCGGCGAGGGATAAAAGTACAAGCACTAATAAGAGAAAGCTGAAAACTGAAAATGACCTGGGTGTCTTAACTTTCTTTCCATTCATACTTTCAATATCCATAGGCTCAAAGCCTGTTTTGCTTGTAGAAGGAGAAGCTGAATCAGCTTTTTCAGAAAGATCTGGATTTGATGATTGCTCTGCCATGGGGGATGCCGTTCTTTTTATGAAAAGACGCTATTGAGAGTGCGTCTTCTTTATTCTATCGCCGTAGATTATTGCATAAAATCCAAGGCTTCTGCCATCTCGTAAAGTAATGTTATACAATGTGCTCGCTCAGAAATACCGAACAAAAACAAGAATAACAACATAGATATAACGGTTATAGCAGCAAGATCGGCACTTCATTCAAAGAGGACTTTTTGATGGTTTCAAGGATTAACAGCATTATAGCAATCGTTACGATTTCACTTCTCAGCAGCGTTGGTCACCTTTGGGCTGCAGATATCACTGCACTACCCAAAAGCCCGCAGGAATTTACCAATACCCTTAAGGCGTTGGGAAATACCAAGGCTGCTGAAGCGTTTCAACTTAGCGTTCGCTATGACCAGGAAGACAAGTATGGGGAAAGCCTCAAGATTCTTGAAAAGCTTGCCGCTGAATATCCCACATCCACTTATCTGATGTGGCGTTTATCCAGAACCTACTGGGTCTATGCTGAAAACCTGGACATCAATGATAAGGAAAACCGTCTCAAGTATTTCGAGATTGGTCTTTCCTGGGCCGATAAGGGCATAGCAGCAAACCCGAATTGTGCTGAATGTTATCTATTCAAATTTGGAAACCTGGGTCGTATCAGTACCACTAAAGGTCTGATGAATTCCATTTCAAAAGCAAAAGAGCTTTCTGAGCTGATTGCCAAGGCCATTGAACTTGAGCCCAAGCACAGAGATAACGATTACAATTACTCCCTAGCCAATGCCTATTATGCGAGCGGTGTGTTTTATCGAATCATTCCTGACTGGTTCATCGTCAAATGGATAGCCGGTGTTCGTGGTGACAAGATGCTTTCCCTTGACCACATCAAAAAGGCAACCGAGCTCTCCCCTACGCGTATTGATTATCAGGTTGAATTGGGTGCTATCTATTTATGTCTGGCGGAAGATAAAGGTATGGAAGAAATGCGAGGGCCCGGTAACAAAGCACTGAAACATGCCATTGATATGAAACAGGTCATGCCGACGGATCCACTCGACAAGGACTATGCGCGCGGTTTTCTAGAAGATCCTTCTGGCGCCTGTGGTTTTTCTCGTGATGGTATTGTGAAACTTGATAAAGACGAAATCGAAAACCGAAAAGATTAAAAGCAATGTCAGAAATCGTAGACAGAATCATGACGCTTGATAACGCTCACTTAAGTAACGTTATCAACAAGAATATCATTACGATTGGTGATACCGACATCACCATTCTTAGTGTGGTTTATTTTGGAATTTCGATTTTTTTTACGGTTGTCTTTCTTGGGTTGAACGGGGCTTTCTTTCGACGGCTTCAATCGCGTGCCGATTCTGCCAATGTTTCATCACTTTACATTCTTCAACGTTTTAGTCACTACCTACTAATTACCATCGGCTTACTGGTTTCCCTTTCTGCCATTGGAATTGATTTTACGCATCTAGCATTACTCGCAACGGCTTTGAGCGTGGGTTTAGGTTTTGGCCTGCAATCCATTTTCAATAATTTTTTTTCAGGCATCATTATTCTTCTGGAAAGAAGTATGCGCGTGGGCGATTACATTGAACTCGACGGTGGTATTTCTGGCATCGTAAAAGAAATCAATATTCGCAGCACGCTGGTGAAAACTCGAAACAATGTTGACGTTCTGGTTCCAAATTCTGAATTTGTTAATGGGCGTGTGAGTAACTGGACCTTAGGCGACCCTTTTACTCGCTACCAGATTCCCTTTGGTGTTGCTTATGGCACAGACAAAGAGAAAGTTAAAGAAGCTGCACTTCAGGCAGCAAAGAACGTTCCGCTTACACTCAATCAAGCTGGCATGGAACCCGATGTCTGGTTGGTGAATTTTGGCGAAAGTAGTCTGGACTTCCAGTTAGTGGTTTGGGTTGATCCAAGAAAAAATACTCGCCCCGGTGGAATCACTGCATTATATTTATGGGAACTGGAAACTGCCTTGAATGAACACAATATTGAAATTCCATTTCCGCAACGTGACCTTCATATCAAGAGTGGTAATTTAAGCTAGTACCTAAAAGCTGCTGTATCGATTTCAAGATACTCTTAAACATTTCAATCATTTCCAATAATTTTTTTTGATGAGTTACTATGAAAATTGCCGTTCTATCACGCAATCCTGATTTATATTCTACACGACGACTTAAGGAAGCAGGCGAAGCTCGCGGTCATCAGGTAGATATCATTGATACCCTTCATTGTTATATGGATGTCACCAGTAGTTCACCTGCTATCCGCTATCAAGGCAAACAACTCCCCTTATATGATGCCGTCATTCCTCGCATAGGAGCCTCCATCACTTTTTATGGCACAGCAACAGTACGCCAGTTTGAAATGATGGGAACTTTCTGCGTGAATGAATCCGTCGCCATCAGTCGAGCGCGAGACAAATTACGATCACTGCAATTACTGTCACGCAAAGGTGTGGGCTTACCCCGAACAGGTTTTGCTCACTCCCCCGATAGCGTAAAGGATTTGTTGAAAAATATTGGTGGTGCGCCGGTTGTGATTAAATTACTTGAAGGCACACAAGGCATCGGCGTTGTACTTGCAGAAACCAATAAAACCGCAGAAAGCATTATTGATGCTTTTATGGGATTAAAAGCAAACATTCTTGTACAGGAATATGTTAAGGAAGCATCAGGCTCAGACATTCGTTGCCTTGTTATTGGAGACAAGGTTGTCGCATCCATGAAACGCACAGCACAGGCAGGTGAATTCCGATCCAACCTTCATCGCGGCGGTTCTGCAGAAGTGATTAAACTTTCAAAACAGGAACGTGCCACTGCATTAAAAGCTGCAAAAATCATGGGGCTTAATTTCTGTGGCGTTGATATTCTTCAATCCCACAATGGCCCGGTTGTCATGGAAGTGAATTCATCACCAGGTCTTGAAGGTATTGAAACCGCAACTCATTTGGATATTGCCAATATGGTGATTGAATTTATTGAAAAAAATGCAAAGCCCAATAGCACTCGCACTCGTGGAAAAGGCTAACTCACTTTATGAAACCATTTCGTATCGGAAATACCGACGTTTCGCCAGGTGCTAACCTGAAACTGGAATTGCCCGTTGCGCGACTTTATACCGATGATGAAATCTCCATTCCCATTTATGTCAAACGTGCAAAAGTAGATGGTCCTACGGTTTTTGTTAACGCTGCAATTCACGGAAACGAAATCAACGGCATTGAAATCATTCGTCGTTTGATTCAACGAAAAAATTTCAAACTCCAGAAAGGCACATTGGTTCTTGTTCCCATCGTGAATGTTTATGGACTACTAAATCAAAGCCGTTACATGCCCGACAGACGCGACCTGAATCGTTCTTTCCCAGGTTCTGCAAAGGGTTCGCTTGCTGGTCGCGTCGCAAATATTTTCCTGACTGAAGTTGTCAATCAATGTGATTACGGCATTGATGTTCACACTGGTGCTTTACATCGACGCAACTACCCCCAGATACGCGCTAATCTCGAAGATCAGGAAACCATGGAGCTTGCAAAATGTTTTGGCGTGCCTGTGCTTATTAATTCCAACCTTCGAGATGGCTCACTGCGTCAGGCTGCAGCAGAGAACAATACCAAAGTGCTTCTTTTTGAAGCTGGTGAAGCTTTGCGTTTTGATGAATTATCCATTCGCGTTGGCATTCGCGGTGTTATGAATGTACTGGCGAAACTGGAAATGATTACGCCAAGAAAACAGAAACAGACGGTTGACCCATTTATTGCAAAATCCAGTCAGTGGGTCAGAGCCACCTCTAGTGGTTTTGTTCAGGATTTGAAACAGCTTGGTGATTACGTCACCAAGGGAACTGAGCTAGCAAAAATTGGTGACCCTTTTGGCGAGGTGAAGGATGTTGTCTACGCGCAATCAAGCGGCGTTATCATTGGTCAGCAAAAAATTCCTCTGGTTCAGGAAGGTGATGCCATGTACCACATCGCTTCCTTTGAAGCTGCGTCTGAAATTGTCGAACAGATAGAGAGTTTGCAGGAAAGTATTTTCCTTTAATCAAGGAAACTTCTAATATCCAGTATACTTTTCCATGAATTAAAATAAGTAACGATTTTCTATCCGTGCCTGAACCATGTCTGAACTTTCACTAGCAGAATACATCGATAAGCTTTCTCACGCCCTTGGTGTTGAACATCCTGAGGGTGCTGAAGATGAGTTTGAAGAACTAGATCATGTTCTGTCAGACATACTGATTGAGTGTTCGCGCGAGCAGCATGCACTGATACTCGAAGCCTTCCCGATTCAGGACAGGAAACAAATCTGGCGACGCCTGTCTGTTGATACCCAAAAAGAAATTTTCTTCGAAATGAAAGCAGAGTCACGCAACCTGCTTCTGAATTCATTGCGTGATGAAGAAAGTTATCAGCTGTTTGATAGTCTTGAAGCTGACGACCTACTTTACCTTGATGACACGCCAGACAATTTCGTTCGTTATGCCCTTTCAAAAATGGATGAAAAGGAGCGTTCCTATTACGAAATTGCACAAGGCTATTCACAGGATGAAATTGCACACTGGCAAAGCTTTGATCGTATTCGTGTGACCAACTGGGTTCGTGTCGATAATCTCAAGCGTTTTTTGCCAGAGAATTTACCTGATTTAACCGAAGTGGTTTATGTGGTGGACTTTAACGGTAAGTTACTTGGCGAAGTCAGTCTAAGTCAGGTCATCAAGCATCAGGGCAACCGTTTTGTTTCTGAAATCATGACAGACTGTGACAACACCCTGCTCGCTTCCAGTGATACCTTAACAGCCTGCGATAAAGTCATTAACTCTTATAAATCGGCATTGCCTGTTGTAGACGAGGAAAACCGTTTGCTTGGCAGAGTTGATGTAAGTTCTGCCATCGGTATCAGGGAAACTCTTGAACCTGTTGTTAGTCAGAAAGTTACGGCACCTGTTGAAGAAGACCTTTTTGCAAGTGTGTGGGAAAGTAGTAAAGGCAGAGCCCTTTGGTTGGGTATCAACTTGCTAACAGCTTTTCTGGCATCGGCAACCATCGCTCTTTTCGAAGGCACCATCGAAAAAGTGGTTGCTCTTGCCGTACTTATGCCAGTGGTTGCTTCCATGGGTGGCATTTCTGGCAGCCAATCACTCACGCTTGTGATTCGTGGCCTCGCACTGGAACAGATTACCCATAGCAACCGAAAGACCATCCTGTTGAAGGAAATGAAAGTCGGTTTAGTCAATGGCTTGATCTGGGCGAGCGTAATCGGTGCAGCTACATTCTGGTGGTTTGACAATCCCATGCTAGGTCTCACGATTTCCCTGGCAGTCTTGCTAAACCTGATTGCAGCGCCTTTAACAGGCGTCGTTGTTCCCATCATTCTGGAAAAATTTCACATCGACCCTGCGCTATCTGGTTCAGTGATTCTTACCACTATTACAGATATCGTAGGCTTTCTGGTTTTTCTTGGTATTGGTACATTAATCCTGATTCACTAATTCATACTGATATTCTTAGTGAAAACTATCATTAACGATAATCAGTGATTATTATTCCTTTATTCATTAAAGGGTTAAGACAAACAACGTTTAAAATAAGCAGATAATGGAATGCTGTTAATTCAATCATGAATCTTTTAAATCACTGGCTACATACACATCTGGATGTACATCAGGAAGCATTCGCCTATTTTTTTGCGCAGTCCTTACTAGCTGTTTTTCTTTTTGCCTGTATTCACTTTGGCAGCCTGAAATCAGCTAGCTTGATTTCATTACTTCAACGCAGTCTTTACAGGGCACCCTTACCAAATACTTTAAAAAATCTTATCAACAGAATTTTCCGCTTTCTGAAAGCTAATTTTCACTGGCTAGCTATTACTGCTTTTTATTATGTATTGATGACATGGGCTTCTAAAGACAGCTTCATGATATTGGCCCTCACCACCCTGCTTTCACTGTTAATCATTTATAGCTTCAGCTTTCTGATTATTACCTTTGCCATTGAAAATGTTCACTCTTCTACTAACACCTTACTTAGTCGGAAGAAACTAAAACATATTACTGAAGAAAGTGAAAAACTGTCTCAAATTATCATCTTATGCTTTATTCCCATTCATCTCACGAATGCATTTAGTTACAGCAAGAGTATGGATATTGCTATTTATGTTTTCTGCTTCCTGGCTGCAACTTACTTCATCACCAGAAATCTTCAACAATATAAAAACGTCATCATCAAGTTCATTGTTCGTCAGCTGCCTTCTTCTGCTGAATCCCTTCCAGCTAAATACGCTGAAACAAAACGTGTTTCATTTATTTTTGTCCTGCTTTTTATATTTGCCTATTTGATTAAAGCCGCTCTTATTATTCATCAGAAATTATTAAAAATTCCGGCATACCAAAAACTTGCTGCAAAAATTCTGTGGATGCAGATAGAGCAACGTTTGCCATCTGACGACGAAGATGAAGAATTTGATGTTGATGAAAACTATGAAAAGTGGTTTGGAAAAACCTATCCCGATATCAAACTCATTAACACTGAAGGATTTAAGGCCTACGAAGAAAAAACAAACGCTATCATTGATAGCTGGCTTGCTGAAAAAATTACTGAAAATGATTTGATGATTTACGGAAATCGTGGTGTTGGAAAAACCACTTGTGTTAAACAGTGGATAGATAAATCTGAATATAAAAAACAAGCTGTTCAGATTGAATTAAAATCCAAACTAACCAATACCATTGAATTGTTTGGATTATTATCCAGTGAACTTGATCAGGAAATAAAAGGTAACACCGACCTGCTTGCATTCGATAAAGAACTTACAGAAAAGAAAATTATTATCATTGATAATGCTGACAATCTTTTCCTCTCCACGATTGGAGGCTTTGAAAGCTACAAAGCTCTTCTATCTCTCGTGAATCTACCCTTGAGAAATATATTCTGGATTTTCATCATGGGTTCTGATGCTTATTATTATCTCAATGATGTATTCGGAAGGCTCAATCAATATTCTCATGTCTTTAATCTACTAAACTGGCGCTCTGAAGAAATCCGGGAACTGATTATGAGTCGCCATCATGCTAGCAGGCGTAAGCTAAAGTTTGATGAACTGCTGTTCTCCAGTATTGGTAATGATGAACTATCCAGTTATTCAGCAACGGCTGATCGCTGTTTTCTTCTGTTGGCTGAACTTTCCAATGGTAATCCTTCATTAGCCATGAACTACTGGACCAATGCTGCCAGCAAGGCGGGCAACTTCACCATTGAAATTGGTATTCCCGAACGACCCTCAACCAGTTTCCTGAATGATTACAGCGCCGACCTCTTATTCATCTATGCTGTTCTTATTCGACACAAATCACTAAACATAGAAGAGGCGGCATCAGCCACACGGCAGAATAATTCAGTAGCCCAGCGCGCCATAAAACTGGGCATCGATAATGGCTTTATCAAGGAAGTGGAAAACCAGCGTTTTATCATCAAGACGCATTGGGTTTCTCCCATCTATCATTTCCTGCTATCAAAGAATTACTTACACGGTAACTAACATAGGGTAAAAAGGCATATGGAAGATTTTCAGGCGCTGACAGGTCTTTTTAATTTTCAGAAAATCCTGCTTCTGCTGTTTGGATTTTTCTGTTTATGGCTACTATCCAGGCTTATTCAGTTCATTCTCAACAAAGTCACAAGTTACTTTCCCTCAAAACGCTTCGCGGTTTCTCAAGCCAGTACTTTTTCAAGCTTCCTGATTTATCTCGGTGGAACCTTTACGCTCATTATCATTGTTGTCGACCCGCCTAAGGAAGTCATCATAGCAACTGCAGGCAGTTTAGCTGTTGCCATCGGTTTTGCACTTAAGGATATTGCCTCCTCAATTGTTGCCGGTATGGTTTTAATATTTGATACGCCCTTTAAAGTTGGCGATCGTGTTAGCTTTGAAAATAATTATGGGGAAATTATTGCTATCGGTTTACGCTCAGTAAAATTACGAACGCTTGATGACAGCATAGTTACTATTCCCAACGCGCGATTTATCAACGATGTTGTTGCTTCTTCAAATTATGGCTCCCTCGACATGATGGTAGTCAGTTCCTTTCATCTCGATCTCAACAATGATATTGAACGCGCCAAGGATCTGATTAAGGAAGTAATTGTTACCAGTCGCTTCAGTTACCTTAAGAAAGATATTTCCTTCAACGTCACGGAAGTCGTTCTTCATGACAAACTGGCACTCAGAATTGATGCAAAATCCTATGTTATGGATGTGCATTACGAAAAAGCCTTTCAGAGCGACATCATTACCACTGTCAATGCACTGTTCCAGAAACATCAAATAGCAAGATCCTAAGCTGCCTTCTTCTCGATAAGTTTTAGCATCTTTTTAACTCCATGCTAGACTACGCTACCTATACACACCTACATGTCGTGTATCATTTTAGTAACCTGATATTCCAAGATGACATCCATGAAAGAACAGTACCACGCTCAAACGATTGAATCTGAGCTGCAAGCCTATTGGCAATCCTCGCAGGCTTTTCGTTGTGAACATAAGGAAGCACAGGAGAAATATTACTGTCTTGCCATGTTCCCTTATCCAAGTGGTCAGCTACACATGGGGCACGTCAGGAATTACACCATCGGTGATGTACTTGCACGATATCATCGACTTCAAGGAAAAAATGTTCTGCAACCCATGGGTTGGGATGCCTTTGGCTTGCCTGCAGAAAATGCAGCCATCAAGAACAATGTCGCTCCAGCGAAGTGGACTCGACTGAATATTGAAAACATGAAAGCCCAGCTTCAACGCCTGGGCTTTTCCTATGACTGGTCCAGAGAGATTGCCACCTGTGAACCCGACTACTATCGCTGGGAACAATGGTTTTTCACACGCTTGATGGAAAAAGGCATGGCCTACAAAAAAACCTCGGCAGTTAACTGGTGTCCGAATGACATGACGGTGCTTGCCAATGAACAGGTTGTTGATGGTGGTTGCTGGCGTTGTGATACACCTGTTGAACGCAAGGAAATTCCACAATGGTTCATCAGGATTACTGACTATGCTGATGAATTATTAAGTGACCTCGACAAACTGGATGACTGGCCTGAACAAGTTGTCACCATGCAAAGAAACTGGATTGGCAAATCAGAAGGCGCAGAAATCAGCTTCCAGTTAAAACAGGCTGTTGCTGGACACGAAAACATCAGTGTTTTTACCACACGACCCGACACCTTATTTGGTGTGAGTTATCTTGGGCTTGCACTGGAGCACCCTATTGCGCTTGAGCTCGCAGAAAACAATCCTGAGCTTGCCGACTTTATTAAAAAATACAGCAACAAAACCACAGCCGAAGCTGATATTGCCACCATGGAAAAGTTGGGCATGGCGACAGGCATAAGCGTTATACACCCCCTCACAGGCGGAGACATTCCTGTATGGCTCGCTAACTTTGTATTGATGGGCTACGGCTCTGGAGCTGTTATGTCTGTGCCTGCCCATGACCAGCGTGATTGGGAATTTGCACAAAAATATAATCTGCCCATCAAGCAAGTGATTGACTGCAAAGATATCGATTACGATTTGAAAAAAGCCGCATTAACCAACAAGGGAACACTCGTGAATTCTGATGCCTTTGACGGCATGGATTTCACCCAGTCTCTTGAAGGCATTGTAAAAGCACTGGAAGAAAAAAAGGCTGGCAGAAAACAGGTAAACTTTCGCTTACGTGATTGGGGTGTGAGTCGTCAGCGCTATTGGGGTGCGCCTATTCCCGTGATTAATTGTAGTGATTGTGGCGCTGTGCCTGTACCTGAAAAGGATTTGCCCGTAGTGCTTCCTGTTGATGTTGAATTCTCAGGTGTCGCTTCACCCATCAAGTCCATGGACAGTTTTATCAAGACAAGCTGCCCTTGTTGTGGAAAGGATGCCGAACGCGAAACCGATACCTTTGATACCTTTATGGAATCATCCTGGTATTACGCTCGTTTTGCCTGTCCTGATTTTGATAAGGGAATGCTCAGTACTGAAGCTGATTACTGGACACCCGTTGATCATTACATCGGCGGTATTGAACACGCTATTCTTCATCTGCTTTATGCACGTTTCTTTCACAAACTCATGCGTGATGAAGGTTTGATTCATAGTGACGAACCTTTTCAGAAATTATTGACTCAAGGTATGGTATTAAAAGACGGCGCCAAGATGTCAAAATCAAAAGGTAACACCATCGACCCTCAGGAACTGATTGATCGTTACGGTGCCGATACTGTTCGTTTGTTTATTATGTCAGATGTGCCGCCTGAACAATCTCTGGAATGGTCTGATGCAGGTGTTGAAGGAGCAAACCGTTTCCTCAAGAAATTCTGGCAAACGGTTTTCAGTTTTCATCAAAGCTTACAGAGTAATAATCTCGTTGCTATTGAAACTGAAAATCTGAACGACAGACAGAAAAGCCTGCGCAAACAAACTCACGCGAGCATCAAGAAAGCCAGCGATGATATTGAACGCCGCCATACCTTTAATACGGCAATTTCCAGTATTCGTGAATTAGTTAATGCCATTAATCGCTTTAATATTGAAGAAAGCACTAAGGAGCAGGATATTGCTGTCCTAAATGAGGCAGTTGTTAGCGCTTTGCAGCTCATGCAGCCAATTACACCGCACTATTCGTCTCATCTGCTGTCAGCGCTTAATGTTTCAGCGAATAGCTGGCCTGTCTATGATGACAGCACACAAACAGAAAGCTCTCAGGAATTTGCCGTGCAGGTAAATGGAAAGGTTCGCGCAAAAATCCAGACAGCCATCGGCGTTGACAAGGAAACACTGGAAAAACTTGCCCTCGAGCAGGATAACGTTCAAAAATATCTTGAAGGCCTGAGCGTTAGAAAAGTCATTATTGTGCCTAACAAACTTGTGAATATTGTTGCCAACTAAGAGTTAGCAGAATGAAAACGAAAAACTTAAGCAGCTTCTTATTAATCGTCAGTATTGGCTTAAGCGCATGTGGTTTTCATTTGAAAAATGAAAGTTCCTTTAAGGGTAGCATCCATGAAGTCACGCTGGTTTCAGAAAATATTGACCCTGCTTTTATTCATGCGCTTAAAAGAGAACTTCAAGAAGCCGGTATAAACGTTAACACCAGTGCTGACTATCAATTACGTATTCTTCGATATGAAGAAAGTCGTCGTGCTATCTCCAATAACAACCTGAGCGCTAAACCAACAGAAACACAGCTTAATTACCGTCTGGGTTTTTCCTTAATGCAAGAGAGCGAATTATTGATTGCACCAACCAATCTTCAACGAAGCAAGGAATATCCGAATAACAATGCAGATATTGCCGGCATGCTTGATGAAGAACGTATACTTTCAGAAGCTGCACAGGAAGAGCTGATTGAATTGCTGATGCGCAGACTTGCCACTTACAAACCTGCAGAAAACACCTTAAACCAGAATTCCAGTGGACATTAGTTACGAACAGTTATCACATAGCCTTAAGCAGGAACTTAAACCTGTCTATCTGATTTCCAGTGATGAACATCTTCTGCTCCAGGAAGCTTGTCAGCAAATCATTGATGCCGCCAAACAGCAGTCTTTTAGCGAAAAAGAAACCTTTAATGTCGAAAGGGGTTTCAAATGGCAAGCCTTACTGGATGCAAATTCCAGCATGTCGCTCTTTGGTGATAAAAAAATCATTGAGTTACGCATTCCTAGTGGCAAAGCTGACAAAACAGGTTCAGCTGCGATTCTGGATTACCTGAGCAATGCCAGTCCTGATAACCTTCTGTTAATCCGTTGCCCTCAACTCAAGAAAAGCGATCAAAATGTAAAATGGATTCAAGCCATTAAACAACAGGGTGCTTTCTGTCTTATATGGAAAATAAACCCTAAACAGCTTCCACAATGGATACAAAGACGAGGCGCTTCTTTTAAATTAAATATTGATCGAGACGCCGCCCAGATTATTGCTGAACGCATTGAGGGTAACCTGTTGGCAGCTTCTCAGGAAATTGAAAAACTCAGCCTTATCTATCCTGAAAACTCAGGTATTGGCAGCAAGGAAGTGATGCAACTGGTGGCAAATAATAGCCGTTATGATGTTTATGCCATGGCTGAATGTGCCATCAACCGCGATAGCAAAAAAGCCTTGCAAATGTTTAGAGGATTAAGGGAAGAGCGTACAGACCTGACCATCATCGCCTGGGCCATTCGCAAGGAAATAGAAACCTTGCTTGCCATCATGGATCTTAGCCAAAACCAGCCAATGCCACAGGTATTCAAGGAGTTAAGAATCTGGAAAACCAGGGAAAGTTTTTATAACAAGGCATTGAAACGTTTTAATAACAAGGAACTGGAAACTCACCTCAGTTCACTCGCGAAGCTCGATAAAACCATCAAGGGAAGAGCTGCAGGTTCAGCAGAAGACCTTTGTGAACAGGTGCTACTGGCTATTTCAGAAACTAGAACTGTAATTTAACCCCGACGTTAAAGCCCTCGTCGAGATCACCTTCAGCGCCATTATCAAAATCAACACTAATCTTGCGATAGCCTGCATGTAGCATTGCTCGCTCAATCACTTCAACATCAAAACCGGCTATATAAATAGTAACGCTATCAACCTCACCCGTTGATGTAACGGAAGGCCCATAATAAAGCTCACCCCTTAGTGACACCGCTCGCATCTGTGGAATGGTATAACTAACAAAACCACCCAAGGCCAGACTGCCACCATCATTACTATCACCCTTAGGAAAAATACCCATCAGCTTGCCGCCAACGCCTGCTGTAAAAGTATGTTGGCCCGAACGCAGATCATCCTGAGCAATCAGATCCAGAGAAACCATCTCGCCATTATCCTGCTCGTGAAGCGCAGACAAACCACCATGTAGGCCCTGCCCCAAATCAATCAGATATTGTGCAGCTACCGCATCATTGCTCAGATTAACTTCAGCAGTGTCAGCGTGAGCTAGCATGGAAGCCATTGAAAGAATACCAACGCTCAGGAAACCCAGAATTCTAATCACAGATGCCTCTCCTATTTAGAATGGAAATTTGAGTGGAACAAATTTTTGCTAAGTTTATACAAATAATACTGAACTCTCTAGCATGGAATCAGTAGCTAAAGATTGAATTATTTTTATCATTCCAAATACTCACGAATACAGCATTATGCTTTGTTAAACTTGCCGCTTAAGTTGCTGAAGGTGTATGATGTGTGGACATCCTCCTGACAATAAAAAGCACGAGAAATGTGAGCGCATGTCAAAGCCTACGCCTATCCTTGAAGCCGAAGTTGCAGAATATCTAAAGAATCATCCTGATTTCTTTTCCAAACATCTCGATTTACTCAACGAACTCGACATTCCTCATCAAAGTGGACAAGCAGTTTCCCTGGTCGAAAAACAGTTACAAGTACTTAGACAATCGAACAAGGAACTCAAATCCCGTTTTAATAAACTCATGGAAGTTGCTAGACAGAACGAAAACCATTTTGAGAATACCAAGCATCTAGTCATCGAGTTAATGGATTTCCAGATTCGAAAAGGAAGCCTGGAAGAATTACTCGACATCTTTGAATTACGCTTCCCAAGCACGCTGGCGGCAAATGAATACCGTCTGGTATTGCTCGACACAGAGCTCAATCAACACTTAACCAAGGTGCTCTCTCTTAGTAGTCAGGATCTGGAGAAAAATGCTTCCCGCTTCTATGAGATGGAAAAGTCCTTCTGCGGTAATCTCAGCAAGCAGGAAAAACAGCTTTTCTTTGGAGAGCAGGCTGAACTGGTAGCATCCACTGCTGTCATTCCTCTTCGATACAAGCATTTATCAGGTCTGATTGTAGTGGGTAACTTTCAGGATGGTTATTTCTACAAAGGCATGGGTACCATGTTCCTTGATCACATCGGTGATACCCTGGCGCGCGTACTCAATGAGCTCTTATTCCAACAGGAAAGAAAATCCATTGCTGTATAGCTTTTTTTTCCATCAATAAAATCGTGGATAAACAAATGGATAAAGAGATTGAACAGTTCCTCTCCTACATCCACACCGAAAAACGTCTTTCCATTCATACGCAAGACAACTACCGACGCGACCTACACAACTTCTCTAATTTTCTCGAAGAAAAAAAACTGACTGGCTGGCCGGGCATCAACCAGCAGCATATCCGTCTTTACACCAACAGCATGCGTATCAAGGGGCTTGCCAGTAAAAGCATCCAGCGCAACCTGTCCAGTATTCGAAGCTTCCTGAACTTTCTAGTGGCGAGAAAAGTTATCAAGGTCAATCCCGCCGCCGCTATTTCGGCTCCCAAAGCACCCCAGAAACTGCCCAAGACACTTGATGTCGACCAGATTGCTCAACTGCTCAATGACATTCCTGATTCCAATAAGCCATTGGTTATCAGGGATCATGCCATCATGGAGCTTTTCTATTCATCGGGCTTACGTCTTTCTGAATTAAGCGCTCTCAACCTGAAGGATATTGATTTTCACGCGTCTACTATGCGAGTTACTGGAAAAGGCAGCAAGATGCGTGAACTACCTATTGGTTCAAAAGCCATGCAATCCATGCAGTCGTGGTTAAAAGTTCGCGCTCCTTTACTCAAGATCGACCAAACCGCTGTGTTCGTAAACCAGCAAGGTGAACGTCTGAGCAATCGCGCTATTCAGGCGCGCCTGAAAAAATGGGCTCAGGAAAAAGGAATAGGCAGTCATCTCCACCCCCATATGCTAAGACATTCCTTTGCTAGCCACATGCTGGAATCCAGTAGTGATTTACGTGCCGTACAGGAACTGTTGGGCCATGCTGATATTTCCACGACACAAATCTATACCCATCTTGATTTCCAGCATCTTGCGAAGGTTTATGATGCAGCACATCCTCGCGCAAAAAAAATATCTTCCTGATTGTGAAAGCGCTGATTACTTTTGATTTAGATAACACGCTTTGGCATGTCGACGAAGTGATTCTTCGTGCAACACGTAAGCAGTTTCAATGGCTAGCTCAGGAATATCCGTCAATTATTGAACAAGTCAGCGAGAAGGAATTTTTAGAAATTCGCAATCACCTCATTGCAAGCCATCCTGAAATCATTACCGACCTGACTGAACTTCGTCGCCTGACCTTTGAAAAAGCTGCGCTACAAGCAGACTTTGATGAGAAAACTTCTCGCAAAATTTCAGAAGACTGTTTTGATGTTTTTTTTGCAGAACGAAACAAGGTAGAACTTTTTCCTCACACTCATGAAGTGCTCTCAGCATTAAGCAGAGACTATAATTTAATCGCACTCAGTAATGGTAATGCAGATCTGGAAGTGATTGGTATCAGGGATTATTTTCTTGAACATTACAGACCTACCGATGCAGGAAGCGCAAAACCATCACCTGAAATGTTTCAGCTTGCACTAAGCAAGGCAAACACCTCAGCGAGTAACAGCGTTCATGTGGGTGATGATCTGGTTTGTGATCTTGAAGGTGCAAAAGCTGTGGGTTTTCTTACCGTTTTTGCAAATACTCTGAAAAAAAATAGCCCCGAGAGTGAAGCTCACGCTGATGCAACGATTACGGAATTGAATCAGCTGCCTGAAGCCATCAAAAAATTACTCGCCTGAATTCATTCACCAGAAATAGTTGCAACAATTCTTCTACTACCACCGTGATTACGGTGTTCAATTAAATAAATTCCCTGCCAGGTTCCCAATAATAATTCACCTTTCGATACAGGAATTGTTAAATCAAAACCAAAGAGCGCTGTTTTGATATGGGCAGGCATATCATCTGAACCTTCCAGGGTATGTTCATACCACGGTTCGTTTTCTTTCACGCAACGATTGATAAATTCGTTTAAATCCTTTCTTACGGTTGGGTCTGCATTTTCGTTAATACTTAAAGAAGCGGAGGTATGTTGCAAAAATAAATGCAGTATACCCACTTTGAAATCGTTCAGTTCTGGTAATTGTTGCATGATTTCATAAGTAACAAGATGGGCACCTCGTGAATAAGGTTTAAGTGTGATGGTTTTCTGGTGCCATTGACTCATGATGAAAAATTACTCTTGCTTCCATATCCAGTTTTTATTTTTCAATCATACACTAAACACATCATCAAAATGACGAGACAAAAAAAGGGGGGCATAAGCCCCCCATCTTCACACACTAACTGAGTTCACATTAGGACTTTGCGAACTCAGGGTAGGCCTCCATGCCGCACTCGGATAGATCCACACCTTCGTATTCTTCCTCTTCGCTCACTCTGATACCCATAGTGAACTTCAGGATAGTCCAGACGATTAAGCTGGTTACGAAAACCCATACGAAGATAACTAGCATGCCTTCAATCTGACCGAACAATGTTGCATCACCATCAGAAAGAACGACTGCCAGAATACCCCAGATACCAACGACACCGTGTACTGAAATCGCACCAACAGGATCGTCGATTTTCAGTTTGTCGATGAAGACGATTGAGAACACAACCAGAACACCACCAGCAGCACCAACGATTGTTGCAAGTAATGGTGAAGGATCAGCAGGTTCTGCAGTAATAGCAACCAGACCAGCCAGAGCACCGTTTAATGCCATAGTCAGGTCAGCCTTACCAAACAGGATGCGAGCAACGATTAATGCAGCGATCAATCCGCCTGCAGCTGCAGCGTTAGTATTCAGGAATACGCTAGCTACTTCGTTAGCTGCTGCAATACCAGAAAGCTGTAAAGTTGAGCCACCGTTGAAACCGAACCATCCCAACCACAGAATGAAAGTACCTAAAGTAGCAAGAGGAAGGTTAGCACCAGGAATCGCAACTGCTTTTCCATCAGCTGTATATTTACCTTTACGAGCACCTAACAACAACACACCTGCTAAAGCAGCTGCTGCACCAGCCAAATGCACAATACCTGAACCTGCATAGTCGCTATAGCTCAACGCACCTAACACAGGAACGTCGTTTCCGCCCCAAGTCCAGCTACCTTCCATTGGGTAGATGAAACCAGTCATGAAAATTGCGAATATAAGGAAGGCCCAAAGCTTCATACGCTCAGCAACAGCACCAGAAACGATTGACATCGCCGTTGCAACGAACACCACCTGGAAGAAAAAGTCTGAAGCACCTGAGTAAGGCATTGATGCATCTTCTTCGCCAGCGCGGAATGCTGCTTGTGCTGCTATGACACCATCAATGGCTTCGTCTGACATGGAAGCAACTGAATCAGTAGCAGAAAGGAAGTAACCACCACCGTACATGAGCTCGTAACCGCAGATCAGGTACATGGTGCAGGCAATCGCATAAAGCGCGATGTTTTTTGTCAAAATCTCGGTTGTGTTTTTCGCACGAACCAGACCAGACTCCAGCATGGCAAAACCCGCCGCCATCCACATGACGAGAGCTCCCATAACCAGGAAATAAAATGTGTCTATTGCATATTGCAATTCAAATAGTTGATTTTCCACAATGATTCTCCAGAAGTTGATTGAAATTAAATGGCATCGGCGCCGGTTTCACCGGTGCGAATACGAACAACTTGCTCAAGACTGGAAACGAAAATCTTTCCGTCGCCTATCTTGCCCGTGTTAGCCGCATTACTGATTGCTTCAACAATCTTCTCTGCCTGCTCAGATGAAGCCGCAACTTCAATTTTTACTTTAGGAAGGAAATCAACTACATACTCCGCTCCTCGATAAAGTTCAGTATGGCCTTTCTGCCTACCAAAACCCTTCACCTCAGTGACGGTTATTCCTTGTACGCCTATGTCAGATAACGCCTCCCTGACGTCATCCAGTTTGAATGGTTTAATAACCGCAGTTATTAATTTCATAATGCTTCTCCCGTTTGCGAATACAAAATTGTTTGTTTTTGAATCCGGACTCTAAAACCAGACTGGTTTTTAAACGGGAGGAGAAAACTAAAGAGCTTTACTTACACTAACCGTTAAAAAATCAGTCTCGATATCTTGATTCATCACTCTGTCCAAATTACTTGTCGTTGCAGAGACATCTAACCTGACACCAGAGACATACTTGCTAAATCCAACCAAGGCATCGTTTAAATCTTTGTCTTGATCTTTCAGCTTGCTCTGTCCTGCTGCAATCGTCATGCCAACTGCACCAGGTAAATTCAAATTAGCTCTCGCTCTGACATAATATTCAGACTCACCCGTCTCAATGGTTCCCAAAACCTGGTAATAACTTAAGGCCAAGCCTTTATAGGAACCCTGAACCATAACCTCTTCGAAATCAGGCACCGACTTTGGAAATTCATAACGAATGTAAGCCAGGTCTAAACCGAAGTCGCCTATGTCCCGGGTGTACCCCCCATAGACATCCATTTCAATATTGTTAGATGCCTGAACAGTCGGGTCGCTTGCGTCATCTCTGTCGCTCACGTTCGATGCCCAGATACCCGTATAAAGTCCGTTTTCAAAATTCAGATCAAAACCACCCTGTATCGCAGGATTGGTGTTATTCCGATCAATGCCTCGCCAGATGTAGTTACTTGCCAGTGTCACATTACCCTGAACTTCCATAGATAATGCGGGTGTGCTTAACGCACCAAGCAAGACCGCAGCCAATAAGGCACCACTTTGCACCTTGATACTTCGCTTCATACTTATCTCCAGTGATAAAAAGCCAGTTATCAGGCACACGCCTCATTTAGATAAATTCCATCACCTAAAAAAGGCTATGCCTGTAAAAGAGCACGAAGTGTGCCACCTTTAAAAACTGTTTTCAAACCAATAACTTAGCGCCATTTTGTTGATTGAGACCAGCCCCTGAAAAACCCTCATGCCTCAAAACCATGCATACCACAATAGAGCGCACTATTTTGATGCGTATCACGCACTGTTTTAAGGCGTTATTGCGTTAGCGCTATCATTGCCCTCCCTAGCGCTTGGAATCAACTCCTTGAGGCACACATGGTAGACTTTTGACAGGTAAACGTCCCTATAAATCCATAAGCAGGTAGTAAAGATGCAACACAATGATGCACTGTTAGATTCCCTTAAACAGTTATGGAATATTCAGGAGAGTAATCACGATTCCGAAGCCCTAAATCTTATTAACCGTTACCTGCAAAAGAGCGGTGAAGAGCTACAGGAACAGATTGATATCCAGAACAAAGTGCTTGCCAAAACACGCCGGAAAACTGAAGAGTTATTAAAGCAAGTGCAACGTATCCAGCTCGCTAATTCCTGAAGCTTTTCTGACTCCTACCATGAGCTGTATTAGACTCGCCGATTTCGATGACCTTGCCTTGCTTGCTACTATCGAAAGCAAAGCTGCGCAACTTTATCCCGCTGAGCGCATCCCCCAGCCCAAAGAAACATTGCCAGAGAAGGTACTTCTTGATGCGCTTAAGGAAGGTTTGCTGTTTTGTGCTGACTATCAGAATGAACTTGCGGGTTTTGCTTCCTGCCATCTCTACGGCAAATACCTGCATCTGGATGAAATATCCGTGCACCCTGATTTTGGAAGACAAGGTTTAGGCAGTGCCCTGGTGAAGCGTGTGCTCGAGGAAACCAGCAACAGAAAACTTAAGGGCTGTACGCTGACCACCTTTGCCGACCTAAGCTGGAATGCACCTTTTTATGAAAAACTGGGCTTTCGTGTGATGGAAAAAGAAAACATTCCACGTCATGTAGCTGCCATGTTGCGTGATGAAAAAAGTATTGGCTTAAAAAACCGTGTGGCGATGCTTAAGAATCTTCGTTAGAAGCTATTTACCTTAACCTCTGGGAACATAGGCAAGATTCTCATGCCAGAATTCAATAACATAATTAATTCTAGCACGCAGTAATTCCCGATAGGCAGGCAAATTACTTAAATGCACCCACCGACACTCAATAATACCCTCTTCAATTTGTGGTGCCGTATCATCGTCATCGCCGTCATATTCCATTAAATACCAATGGGTTTTTTTCAAGTATTTAACACCGCCATGTGTAGTGGTATGCCAAGTCGACACCAGTTTGCCATGTACGCTTAAACGTCCGATATCAAGCCCTGTCTCTTCTGACACTTCCCTTAATGCTGCTTCAATTTTCGACTGCCTACCTTCAATGCGTCCTTTTGCCATGTCCCACCTTCCTCTTTTAAAAATAAGAAGAATATGATGACGGTGATTACAAACCAGACCACCGGCAGATTCAATGACCGGTAAGCCAACTGTCGATTCCAGATTCAATGCCATTTCTACACATGCCCTCAGTTATTCAATACTCACAAAACTCTTTTCATTTTCTTTTAATTCTTCTAACACAGCCATTTGCTGGTCGGTCAGCCCCCTGAATTTAACACCTGCAATCTTGATGCTATTTGTTTTTGTTACATCTTCGCCTGTTAACGGCTCAAAGGCTTTATTGCCAAAAGCACGAACAATCAACAGCATGCATGTCAATCTGGCTTCCTTTTTTGAATTAGCATTTACCACGACCCATGGCGACCGTTCAGAAGAAGCATAAGCAAACATCTGCTCTTTATACTTCGTGAAACTTTCCCATTTTTTTCTAGCTTTTAGATCATTCTCTGAAAATTTCCAGTAAGTCAGTGGATTGCTTAAACGGTCTTCAAAACGATAAAGCTGGGTATCCTGATCAATAGAAAGGTAGAATTTCAACAACAGAAGGCCTTCATCAATTAACTTATGCTCCCATTTAAGCACTTTATTCATGAAATAATGATACTGGCTTTCCGAACAATACCCCATCGTTGGCTCAATGAGCGCACGACTATACCAGGAGCGATCAAAGAACGTGATGTGCCCTGGTTTAGGTAAGTTTTTTTCATAACGACGAAACCAATTCTTGCTTTCTTTTTTGGTAGGAACGCCCAGCTGCACTACTTCAAAATAATTGGGAATCAGGTTTTCGGCAAAACGTTTAATCGTCGAACCCTTACCTGCCGCATCCCTTCCTTCAAAAACAATGGCAACACGTGACGACTCACGCATGACCTTCTGTTGAATTTTCAGGAGTTCGACTTGCAGCCTTCTTTTTTCAATTTGGTAATCGGCTTCAAGGATATCCGTGTAAGGTGTTTCAATGGCCTTTATTTTCTTAAGTTTCACATTACCCTCATACAAAAGCCTTGAAATTGCTTTTGTTAACCGGGCAGATTAGAAACCTCTGGTTTTTCACCAAGGTTAAGAATTATTAAAGATTATATTAATTTTTAATTTTGGTGGCCTCCAGGGCAGCCAATACCAATTGCCGATACAGCCTTTCCCTGAAGTGGCTCACCTTTTCAAGATCCATACGTACTAAATGTTCCTTAAATGCTTTTTCCTGCTCATCATTCACCACCAGCCTTCTTGCCAGTTCAAGAAAACCTGAAGGTTTAACGTGGGCTTTTAACCAGGTAAGTGCCTGTATGATATCTCTTTCCAGCTCATCAAAATCAGAACCCAAGGGAAAATCAGGAAACAGTTCCTGTTTACGTGCCTGCTGGTAAATCGTTTGTAAGCGTTCTGGGAAATTGTTTTTAAAGGTTTCTGGAATCTGGTAATCGGCTTCAATTTTGCCATTGGCTTTTGCAGTTTGTAAAAGCTCTTCCTGAAAACGCGAATCAGCAATATTCAACATGCGTTTAATGCATTCTGCATCGCTCTGGCTTCGTAAATCAGCAATGCCATATTCGGTAATCACAATATCCCTTAAATGCCTTGGAATGGTGGTATGACCATAAGACCACACAATATTGGAACTTACTTCACCCCCACTACTTCTGCTTGCGCGCAATAATAAAACCGATCGTGCGCCTTCAAGTTCATGGGCCTGTGCCACAAAATTATATTGGCCACCAACACCACTTAACACACGGCCATCTTCTAATTGATCTGAAATAGCCGCACCCAACAAAGTCATTGAAAATGCGGTATTGATAAAACGGGCATGCTGACGTTGTTTACGTTTAATTTCTTCATCACCGTAAAGCGCATTCACATAGGAAATATTTAGCAAATCGATTTTTTTCCTTAAATCTGCTGGTAAATTGCCCAAACGTTCGTACATATCTTTTGGCCCAAGGAAAAATCCTCCATGTAAAAGAATATCCCTTCCTTGTTTATC
>JBECKS010000014.1:0-11139 GCA_040235395.1 Pseudomonadales bacterium
AGGCTGCTTACAATAAGACGTAGCCCCACAATACTCAAGAAAAGTGAAAAAATCCGCATGAGTTTTTCAGCAGGTAAACGATAGGCAAGCCTTGCACCAAAGGGCGCAGCAAGCACACTGCCAACACTGATAATAAGCAAGGCTGGAAGATAGAGATAACCCACACTTCCCCTTGGTAAATCTTCCAAGCCCTGTCCTGTCCAGAGAAAACCTAGCACCGCAAATAAGGCAATGGGAAAACCACAGGCAGCTGACACAGCAACCGACTGTTTCATTTCAAGACCAAAGAAAGTCAGCAAAGGTACGGTTAAGGAACCACCACCAATACCAAAAATTGAGGAGATGGCGGCAATGAAAACACCACTGATGCCCTGACCCAAAGCGCCAGGCAATGAGATGCGTGCCTTCGGTTTAAGGCTAAAGAACATTTGCACCGCAACCATCAAGGCAAAGACACCAAACATTAACCTGAGCACATTGCCTACCAACTGACTGGCAATAAATGCACCCGCCACTGCGCCAAGACTGATGCCGACACCAAGATGCAATACCAGTTTCCAATCCACCAAACCATGACGATGATGGCTATACACCGAACTAATTGAAGTAAAGATAATGGTGCCGAGAGAAGTAGCAACTGCCATTTGCGTAAGATAGCTGGCAGAAAATCCCCAGTGTTCAAACATAAATACCAGTGCCGGTACAATAATCAGGCCACCACCCACGCCTAGCAAGCCCGCCATGGTGCCTGCAAAAATTCCTAACAATAATAAGACAAGGACAATATCGGGAGAAAGGAAACTCAGCATTAGATGATTAACGAATCAGATGTGAAAGTTTCTTTTCTTCAAAAAACTTTGAAAGGTGAGCAAGAATCGCTTCGCCATTATCCATAATAAAAACATCTTTCAATAGTTGCTTGCAATCCTTCATGGTCAAATGACGTAAAGTATATTTTACTTTTAATAATTGACTGGCGCCCATACTTAAACTTTCAAAACCCATTGCGGTTAACAGCACCGCTGCTCGTGGATCACCTGCTAACTCGCCACAAATACTCACAGGCGTTTTTGCACGCTTGGCTTCTTTCACAATAAAACGAAGTGCATGTAATAAAGATGGATGGAAGGATTCATATAAATCTGCCACCCGTGGATTATTCCTGTCTACCGCTAGCAGGTATTGCGTTAAGTCATTACTTCCTACAGAAATAAAATCCACACGGTCAGCCAAGGCTCTTGCCTGATAAGCAGCAGCGGGAATTTCAATCATCACGCCCACTGGAGGCATTTTAATTTTGTAACCTTCTTCCTTTAATTCCTTATAAGCACGACGAATTAACAATAAACAGGAATCTACTTCAAAAACATTGGTAATCATTGGAATAAGAATGCGCAGGTTGGAAAGCCCTTCGCTGGCAATCATCATTGCCCTCACCTGTGCTAATAATAATTCAGGATGATCAAGGGTAATCCTGATGCCTCGCCAACCCAGAAATGGATTTGCTTCTTCAATAGGAAAATAAGGTAAGGATTTATCGCCACCAATATCGAGTGTGCGCATGGTGAAAATTTTTGGGCTTGCTGCAAGTAATTGTTCGCGATAGATCTCAACCTGTTCACGTTCACTAGGGAAACGGTCACGAATCATGAAAGGAATTTCTGTTCGATACAGTCCAATACCTTCAGCACCACGATCGATTGAACGTGCGATGTCTACCATCAAACCTGTGTTAACAAACAACTCAACACGATGACCATCAAGAGTAACGGTTGGCTTATCCAGATCAAGTTCCAGATTTGCCTGAAGCAAGGCTTCTTCTTCCATCACCTGTTTATAGTGCGCCTTGATTTCAAGACCTGGGTCGCAGTAAACCAGACCTTCAAAACCGTCAACAATCAATTGCCTGCCATGTAAACGGTCATAGGGAAGATCAACGGCACCGACCACAGCAGGCACGTTTAAAGCGCGCGCAATAATTGCCATGTGGGAATTGGAAGAACCACTCACGGCAATAATGCCTCTGAGATTCTTGCTAGGTACATCCAGTAATTGAGAGGTAGTGATTTCTTCACCCACCAGAATGCATTCTTCAGGATATTCACCCGACGCTTCATTAGTATTCTGCAATTCTGATAACAAACGAATGCCAAGGTCACGCACATCCACTGCACGTTCACTCATGTAAGGATCATCCATATCTTCAAATGCTTTAACGTGTTCTTTTACTACACGTTTGATTGCACCCTGTGCCCAATGACCTTCCCTGATAACATCAGCAATCTCACCACCCAATGCTTTATCATCAAGAATATCCAGATAAACAGTAAACAAAGCCTGTTCTTGCTTAGGCAATACGGCGCTGGTTTTTTTCTGCAATGCCTTGATGTCTTCACGTACTTTTTTCAACGCACAATCCAGCGCATCCAATTCGCCATCAACTTCATCTTCTTCAATAAAGTGTTCTGGCACTGCTGATAAATCTGCTTTGGGATAAATCACCACCGCTTCTGCCATGGAAACACCCGATGACCCAGGAATACCGCTAAAACGCGCTTCCTTTAATCGTGTTTTTTTCTGCGGCTGTATTCTTACCAAAGCACCAGTTGCATCGGCATGGGCGACTTCTGATGCAAGCTGTGCAGAAATCGTTACCAGAAAGGCTTCTTCTTCCATATCGAAAGTTCGCCTTTCTTTTTGTTGCACAACCAGAACGCCGAGTACTTTTCTCTGATGAATCAGTGGTACACCAAGAAAAGAGGAATAACGTTCCTCACCAGAACCTTCAATATATTTAAAGTTTGGATGAGTGAAAGCATCTTCAAGGTTGACGGGTTCTTCTCGTGTTGCAACTAAACCCACCAGACCTTCAGACTTCGCAAGACGTGCCTTACCAATAGAAGATTTTTTTAAGCCTTCCGTTGCCCTTAAGACAAAATCACCTTGCTCTTTATCAACCAGATAGAGCGAACACACTTGTGTTTGCATCTCCTGTTTCACTTCCTTTACCAATAGCTTTAATGCGCTATCAAGGTCGGAAGCGTTATGAACCTTCTGTATGATTTTTCTTAAGGCCGTAATCATTACTGGTTTTTGCTCTGGTAATTTAGGGTTTTTCTTTAGGCTTAAAAGCCATTTCTTTCAGAAAAAATACAAAGAATATTTATTTCAGGAAAGCTTCAAGCTCATCCAGTGCCTGTTTATAAACACCCTGTTTGAAGTCAATCACCTGAGTGTGCGGGTACCAATAGTCTACCCATTCCCAGGCATCAAATTCCACGGGGTCATTTTCCACCAATGAAATCCTTTCATCGGGTGCAAGCATGCGTAAAAGAAACCAGATCTGTTTCTGACCTATACACCTTGGATAAGAACGTTTGCGAATCAGGTGCGACGGAATTTCATAACGCAACCAGTCACTGGTTCGTGCCAGAATTTCAACACAGTCAGGTTTCAGACCGACTTCCTCAAAAAGCTCTCGATACATCGCCTGTTCCGGGTCTTCACCCTTGTCTATGCCACCTTGTGGAAACTGCCAAGCCTGTTGTCCGATTCGCTTTCCAAAAAAAACTTTACCTGCATCATTGGCAATAATAATGCCAACATTAGCTCGGTATCCTTCAGAATCTATCACTTCTAATACACCGTAAAATCAGCGGATTATTTTCTGGCAGTATAGCCGAATACCACAGGAATTATTACTAGCAGCGCATAAAGACAGCCAATTAGAAAGCACAAAAGCAGGGCAAAACAATGGCTAAAACAATAGCTTAGTAGCGCTTAACTGCGATTTCGGGTAGGGTCTGCAAGCTCTCAAGACTGAACCACAAATGGTAATGAAACACTTATGACTCTGGCAATCTTCGACCTCGACAACACCCTGCTTAACGGTGACAGCGACCACGGCTGGGGCGAATTCATCATCAGCAAGAATCTGGTAGATGCCGATGCCTACCGCAAACAGAATGACGCCTTTTATGAGGATTACCTGAAAGGCGAGCTGGATATCTATGCCTACCAGAATTTCTGTCTGGGGCAGATTGCTCAATTCCCCAAGGCTCAACTTGATGAATTGCTAGCGCTTTTCATGAAAGAAGCCATTGAGCCCATGATTAACAAAAAAGCTGAGCAACTGATAGAAAGCCACCGTTCCCATGATCATGAATTACTCATCATTACAGCCACCAACGAAGTCATTACACAACCCATTGCTCATCGCCTCGGCGTCAGCACCCTGATTGCCACGGAAGCAGAAATGATCAATGGTGAATACACAGGCAAGGTGCAAGGCATTGCCAGTTATGCCGGTGGCAAGATTGAACGCTTAAAACAGTGGCTAGAAGCCCATCCACAACTTAATCTCGAAGGCAGTTATTTCTACAGTGATTCCCACAACGATATTCCCTTGCTTGAATATGTAGATCACGCCTACGCCGTGGATCCTGACTCTACCCTGCTGGCTTACGCATCTGAAAAACACTGGCCAGTGATTAGTCTTCGTGACTAATACGCGCTAGAGTTCAATATCGTCGAAACCTTCGTCGCCTGATTCACTGGCACGTGAAAATTCCACTGCTGTCTGTATCGCTAGCGCCATATCCTTTAGCTGGGTATTTTCAAAGAGCAAGGACAAAGGAAAATCCATCTCGAAGTGACGATTGATACTATGGGCAAGTCGTGTCATTAACAGTGAATGCCCACCGAGTTCAAAAAAATCATTGAAGCGGCCAACCTTTTCTACTGAAAGACATTGACACCAGAGCGCTGCCACTTGTTTTTCCCATTCTGTTTCTGGTTCAAGGAACACACGCTGCCATTGAGCATCTTCGTCTGGCAAAGCAAGACGATTAATTTTTCCGTTAGCACTCAAAGGAAGTTCGGAAAGTAAATGATAGTCATCGGGAATCATGTATTGGGGCAAACGCTTTTTCAATTGTGCTACAAAATATGCTGAGCCCCATTCCCTGAACTGCTTTTCAAGTTGAGTATTTTCAATCAAAAGGAAGGCGCGTAATTTTTCCTGTGTGTACGATTTTAAGACCACCGCCATACTTACGCCCTTGATTGCCTGAAGTGCACTTTCAATTTCGGCTGGTTCAATTCGATGACCACGCACACTCATCTGGAAATCCTTTCTGCCCAGCAAAATGATTTCGCCTTTGAGATTGCAACGTGCGGCATCACCTGTGCGATACATACGTGCATCAACATCATCAGAAAAAATATCAGGAACAAATTTATTAAGCGTGAGCTCATTATCCTGCCAATAGCCTTTCGCCAGATCACCTGCGATATACAACTCACCGGGAACACCTAAAGGCAAGAGTCGCTGTTCTTCATCGAGCACATAAAGCCTTGTGTTGTGATAAGCCTTACCGACATTGCCAAGCTGAAGAATGGAGCGATTGTTTTGCTGACAGCTTTCCTCGCTGATGTGAGTTTCAACAAAACAGGCATCAACAACGGATTCGGTCACACCATAGGAGTTTACACTTTGGCAATTTTCAACAAGAATTTTTTCCAGTCGTCGCTGATCTTCAGGTAACCATAAATCAGAGCCTACCACCTGCGTTGTCAGTGTTAATTTCTGTTGTGTGTTTTCACAATGGGTAATAACTTCCCTGAGAACAGCAGGAACAAATTCAACAAAATCAATTTTTTCTTCTTCAATGCGTTTAACAATGCTGGCGGCATCTACACGCTCAAAGCCATCCAACAACACCAACGCCCCACCTGAACACAAAGCCCTGAGTAAATCGCCAACAAATACATCAAAGGAAATATTGGCAAGTTGTAAATGTTTCTGGAATGCGCGAAAGTGATAGCTTTGCTGCCAGGCATAAAAACGATTCGCCAATGCCTGCTGCTGAACAAACACGCCTTTAGGTTCGCCTGTAGTACCCGAAGTAAAGATAATGTATGCAGTGTTGGTAGAATCCTGCCAGTAATGTTCTGGAACATCTGCCGCGCTCATCGCACCAATTCGTTGCCAAAGTTGTTCGCTATCATCAAAGCTTATACTTGCACCACTTCTTTCAATCAGTGCCTGTCTTCGTTCTTCAGGCAAAGTTTTTTCAATTGGCACATAGGCCATCCCTGCTTTCCATGTACCAAGAATAGCTGCCAGCAAATGGAAGCCTTTTGGCAAGGCTAGTGCAACGATTACCTGCTTATCTTTCTGATGAATGTTTTCAAGAAGATAATGGGCACACTGGTTGGAAAGCTGATGTAACTCCTGATAAGTAAGGAGCTTGTCGTCGTGTTTAAGCGCCAGTGCATGGGGCTCCTGTTTACACTGCTTAACAAACAACTCCAATGGGGTATGCACTTCATTTTGCTCAGGCAATGCTTCTCTAATGTTCATGCTGCCATGTGCCGGCACTTTCAGATACTGGATTTTATTAAGCTCATGCCTACCTGAAATCAGTTGTTCGCTAATAAACAGTAAGCGCTCCAGGAAATCAACTTCTTCAAAATTTCCTTCATGATAGAACAATTGAAGATGAAAACCCCTGTCATCCAGTTTGGGTTCAAACACCACACCCGATTTTAAATCCGTTCGCCAGTTCTTAAAGCGAGTGACGGTATCATTATTAAGGAAGAAACGATTACGTCGAGAGAAATCAAGATAATTGAAATAAAACTGCACACCTTCTTCATGCAGACATTCCTTGATCAGTCTTTCCGACACAAAAAGATGTGCTTTCTTTTGCTTTTGTGTTTCAGCAACACGCTTTAACAGCTCAGTAAAAGCCTGAAGTCCAAAAATATTTTCCTTTTCCAGCACAAAGGGTGTAAAGGAAAAGCTGTTTGACAAGGTTTTCAAATACGGCGCTGTTCGTAAAGAAAGTAATTCATGTATCGCCATATCCTTCTCTGGATTGGCGTAAGGCTTTAATGCAAGTAAATAAACCGTCTTGAAAAACACCTGAGGTGTTGTTCTCTGCTGTCTGCACCAGTGTTTTAGTTCGCTCCAGAAATGTTCATCAAGACTCAAGGAGCGACTTAGCAGTTTGCCATTAACATCTGAGTAAACACCCGTTGTTACAAACTGTGCATCACTGAGTTTTTGCTGCCAGAATTCGCGAGTATTCCGTTTATCGACCTGACTACGCTCATGCTCCAAATAAGCTGGATAAGTATCAAAGGTTTTTTCTGCTGGCTGACCTTTCAGCAAAGCCATATAACGTTCAGACACAATTTTCCAGATCTGCTCAATCCCTACCGCATCAAAGAGCGCGTGATAGCCCGAGAATACCACCGTGAAATGTTGTTCAGAAAACTGATACACACCATAACGAATTAATGGATGCAGCTGTTGCCCAGCAAAATAGTCCTTAAAGGATGTATAAACAAACGCATCAACAATATTACTCTGTTGTGCTTCGTTTAGTTCTTTATTGCTCAGGTTTTCAAACGTAAAATCTGCCTGATCCTGTTTCAGGATTAACTGATAGGCTTCATCGCTTCCAAGAAAATCTGCAGCAACAAATCGCACACGGAAACTGGAATAGGCTGCAATGCTGTCATTAATCGCCTGTTGCCATAAGGCGATATCCAGCTCGGCATGAATATCAATACTGAGACCGCCCTGAATACTCATTACATCTTCTTGATGCATCTGTTCATTTCGATAGAGCGAAAGCTGAATCGCTGATAAGGGTAGAACCGTTTCAATATTGTCATCAACAAGCTGAAGTTTTTCCCTTATGGTCTTGCTGTCATAGATATGACTATCCAGCAATGGCCTTTCTGCTTCATTAATAAATATATTTAATAACGTGCAGAAATCATCATGAAAACGCTGCACCATGGCAGCATTGAACTGCTTGTTGTCGAATTCAAACCACAGTACATCATTGTCTGTAAACTGATTGATATAAAGACACAGGTCATGTTTGCTGTAACGCGCTGCATAGCTTGCCAAACTGAAATCATCTATCCCAGCACCTACAAAATCTTTTTCACCATGTTCCAGTTCCTGCAACATCACCAGACCAAATTGCTCACCAGGCAAACGTTCACCTGGCGTTTTCCTGAGCGCTTTCACAATACTTTCAAGCGCTAGATGTTGATGTTCGAATACCTGCATGCTGTCTTGTAAGTTGCCTTGCATAAATTGCAGAACACTTAAACCAGCATTCATTCGCCCACGCATGATGGCAAGATTCGGGAACAGACCGATTTGATTTTCCAGACCCGATTGCGCACGAGCACTGAAAGGCACAGCCACACTGATGTCATCCTGATTGCAGTAAAGGGAAAGCAGTCGTTGATAACAGGAAAGGAAAACAATGTATTCACTAAGCCTGTTTGCTGCACAAAACTGTTTAAGCTTCTGTTTTAATGTTTGATCAAGTGTAAAACTTAAACTCGATAGAGCAGTTTTACTTTCTGGTACTGCGTTTTCGTTTTCACATTCACGGCGCATGCTTGCATATGGAAAAGCAAGATTGCTGGCGCCTTTAAGGTAATCCTGCCAGAAAACATTTTCCTGCTCTCTATTCTGAGCCCTTTGCCAGACACTGAAGTCGGCATAATGATAAGGAAGTTTATCAAGAGCATAAGGTTTTTGTTGTACCAATGCGGTATAGATTTCCAGCACTTCCTTCTGTAACAGTTTCATGCTCCAGGCATCAGCAATGATGTGATGCGCGCATAAGAGCAGAAGATGCTGTCCTGATGACTCAAGATGCCAGAGTTTGAATAAAGGCCATGTATGTAAATCAAAACGCTGCTGTTGTGCGGCTTCAATCAATGCATTTTTCTGTGTTTCAAAGTCCTTTAGTTCACACTGCATCCCTTGTACTTCAAGGGTTTGATTATCCAGTACACACTGAACAGCTTGATTGCCCCGTTCCTTGAATACTGTTCTCAGGATTTCATGACGATTAATCAGTATCGCTAAGACTTCATTCAAAAGATTGAGTTTAAGATCGCCGGAAAAACGTAGCGGCACAAGCATGTTATAACGCGTATCTTCAGGATTATTTTCCCAGAACTGATATAAACGTTCCTGTGCAAAACTTAACACCACACCCTTCTGTTTCTGTTGTTTATCCACAACTGTAATGAAAGACGTGTCTTTTTCTGTGTCATGTAAACGTGTTACAAGATGCTGCGCCAGTGAGGCAACACTATCGTGTTTAAAAATGTCTACTAAGAGCAAACGTACAGCATATTCATCTTCAATTCGCGATAACAAACGCATTGCCATTAATGAATGGGCACCTGCTTCAAAAATACTGCCACGTCGATGGAGTGTTGCTCCTAATAACGCTTGCCATTGCACTTGCAGGAAGTTTTCAATTTCCTCCTGCTCTTTACTAAGCAAAGGTTCATCAACAGCCACTTCATCCCGTTTAAGTAATTGTTCCAAGGCTTTTCTGTCGAGTTTTCTATTGCGTGTTAAGGGGAAACTATCCAGAAGCACCAGTTCAGGTAAAGCATGAAATGGCAAACGTTCAATCAGGAACTCTTTGCAGGTAGCTTTGTCGAACTCTGAACTCACCACTATGGCGGCAACAAGCTGTTGTTTTATTAATAAGAGCTCTGCTGCTAGTACATCGGGGCGTTGTAATAATAGGAGACGAATGTCCTCAAGATTAATGCGATTGCCGAAACGTTTTACTTCCTGGTCTAAACGTCCTTCGATATAGATCTCACCATCCCTGCTCCTGAATCCGTAATCGCCCGTTTCATAATAATTGCTATTATTCGTCGAGTTTTTAGTTGAGAAATTATTTTCAGCATTCACTGAGCGAGCGAGGTAAGGCGTACTAATAACAATCTGTCCGCGCTCACCAAAGGCACAGCTTTCCCCTACTTTATTTAGCACCAGCAACTGACTGTCAAAGAATTCCTTACCTATCGAAATTTTCCTATCGGCAGGATAGTTTGTTTCAAGACTGAACAACGATTGAATCTGCGGCGTTTCCGTGCAGCCATAGACATTATGGAATTGACATTGATTAAAAGTTTTCTGCATCTGTTCAAGCAGTGATGCATTTAAAGTTTCGCCGCCAATAAATGCCGAACCAAGGAAAGTATTTTTACTTTCTGCTTTATTTCCCGCAAGCATGATTTGCATCAGCGAAGGTGTGACATTCACATGAGAGATTTCCTGCTCTTGCAAGTAATCAAACAAAGCCTGAGCATTTTGATAAGTATGCTCATCGGGAACAAAGAGTTCGGTGCCCATCGCTAGAGGAATGAAAATATCGCGCAACATGGGATCATGGCCTAAGCCCGAAAGCATGGCTACACGACTGAAATCCACTGCTATGTCATTATTTTTTCCCTGTTGCAGCTTCTCAATGTGATGAAGGAAATGAGACAAGGCTTCCACGGGTGATTGTAAAAGGCTACCTGTTCTCTGCTCACCTGCGCCGCCACTGGTGCCTGAGCTCAAGAGATAAAAAACCTGTTGTTTTGCTTGAGTAAATGACCCAGCTTTTATGCTTGCACTTGAAGCAATATTGTTCTGGATTTCCTGAGCACTAATGGTTTTGGCATGGGATTCAAAAGTCAAAGCCTCTGAACAACAAAGCAAGGCAGCAGGTTTCAGCACACCAAGATAATACTGAAGCTGTATTTCAGGTATCGAACGATCAAAAATGGCGATATCGGTGCCCTTTCTTAATGCTGCTAGCAGACTTAGCACAAATAGGTCATTACGTTCTGCCAGCAAAACCACGACATCACCTTCACCAAGATCAGCAAGCGCATTAGTGGCAATGGCAAAAGTGGCTGCATTCACTTCAGCAAATGAAAAATGCTTATCTTTAAAAGATAAAGCGAGCTGGTCAGCTTTGGTAAGGTATTGGTTTTCAATGCGTTCAAGTAAATTCGGGGGGTCTTCCTTAATAAGATTTTGAGGTTTTTCTAACTGTATTGAAAAATCCTTTTCCTGTGATTCACAGGCAAGATTATGTTTCAGCACAGGAAGCTCTGGCTGACGCAGCAGTGATTTTAATAGCAACCTGAATTGAACCAATAAACGCTTCATCCACACTGCTTCATAGCGCTTGCTGTTAAACAAAAGAATAAGTTGCAGACCGTCCTGCAGTTCCTGGGCATAAAGACTGATATCAAATTTTGCTTCGCGACTTAAACGCTCACGCAGAATACTAGTATTTT
>JBECKS010000151.1:0-24377 GCA_040235395.1 Pseudomonadales bacterium
GGGAAAGTGCAGCAGCAAGGCCTTTCCCATTTCCAAAACCACCTGAAGCCAGGAATGGAATGGTGAGCTGTTGAGCGGATGCTGGTAAGAGCACCATGTTTGGCACATCGTCTTCACCTGGGTGACCAGCACATTCAAAACCGTCAACACTAACCGCATCTACCCCCAGTTTTTGTGCTTTAACAGCATGACGCACGCTGGTGCATTTGTGGATGACCTTAATGCCATGTTCTTTGAAAAGGGGCATGAATGGCTCTGGGTTTTGGCCTGCCGTTTCAATTATCTTAATTCCAGCTTCAGCTGCCGCTGCTGCGTATTCTGCGTAAGGTGGTGGTTTAATCGCAGGTAATATGGTGAGGTTTACACCAAAAGGTTTGTCGGTCATTTCTCGGCAACGGGCAATTTCCTTGGTCAGGTCTTCAGGAGTAGGTTGAGTAAGCGCGGTAAGGATACCTAGTCCGCCAGCGTTAGAAACTGCTGATGCCATTTCAGCTATACCAACACCCATCATGCCACCTTGTACAATTGGGTGTTGAATGCCAAGTAATTCAGTAATTCGAGTTTCAATCATAGTGCGCTCCACAAGCCGAAAAATTCCAGATAATAAGGTGTCCTTTAAAGTGGCGAAGGGCTAACTTTTCAGGGCACGCAATCTTAGCAGAATGTTGGCTTTTCGCTCTAGTGAACAGGACAATCAACAAACATGTCGAATGTGGCAATAATTTCTGACATCATCAGCTGCTGGCAATGTGTTGATGTGCTTTGAAAACCTATAAATAGAGGTGTAATTGTGCTTAGAACAAGTTCCCTAACCTTGATTTTTTCTCTTTTTCTCTTGCTCTCAAGTGCCATGCTAATGGCAGACACTCAAGCCGCACAAACAAAGGAAGATTGCTCCTGTACGGCACAGACCTGGCAGGAGGTCTTCGACCAGTCAAATCATGTGGTGTTTGGAGAAGTTAAAACAGTGCAGAACCATGGTGATGCACTTGCGACGGCTGATTTTAAAAATCTGGAAGTCTTCAAAGGTGAAGAAAATTACGTCACCAAGATTGTTGGTAGTGCGGTAAAAGGAGGAAGCTGCAGGTCAGTTCTGCGCAGTGGTTTTTATCTCGTGTTTGTAAAGGATTCCAATAATGCTGTCTTGAATCCCTGTTCACAGAACCGGCGATTGGGCGATGATCTGGTGAGCACCCTGACTGCCGTGAAAGCCTATGCAGAGTCGAAGTCAGCCACTTCCAGCGTGGCAGAGGTTCAATCGCCTGTGGAAAAACAAGTACCTGTACAGCCTCAAGCTGAAACAGAAGACGAAAGCAGTGATTGGTGGGAGACCTTAATGCAGTGGAAGCAGGACATCATCGACTGGTTTGAGGAATGAGGTCCTGTTTTTTAGGGCGAAGGTTCCTAGAACGAGGGCTTTACTACCGCTAGAAAAATAATCAGAGGAATAAAGATCACGACAAAGGGCGTGCTTTTTCTCAGGAATTGCCAATGCCATTTCACCACCTGTTCGTAGCGCTCCTGATCTCCCAACTTTTTCAGATAGGTCTTGTTACCACCAAAGTGGGAAAGCCAGTAATCCATGATCTCGATGGGAATAAAAATACCAATAATGATCAGAAGCTTGAGGCCCAACCAGTTTAACCCTATCTCCCAGCCTGCTAACCAGTACATCAATGGACCAGTAATAATAAGGATGGGAAAGGCAATGTGCTCCATCACCACACCTTTGTCGAACTGTTCCAATGCCCAAGCCTTCCTGCGTTGGTATTCAGGATTATCGGGTCTATTTTCTGCCTGAAAGTAAGCTACCTGCACGAACCAGGAGTAAGCGACGGCTGTGCTCATGAACCAGACGGCCATAAATACAACATGGATGAATTTAATGTACAGGTAATAAGGAAGTAGGGATTCTCTAATCAGGTCTAACATGATGGTCTATGGGTATTGGAGTAGTGAAGAAGTTGAAGATTCTCTTACCTATCAGACATATAGTCAACATTGTTGACTATATAAGCTGCCAGCTTGTCGGGTTTATAACTATCAACAAAATAGCCTCTTTTGTGTACAATTCGCGACCAGTTGCCAGGGCTTTATACTGCTCCTTACCTTTTCCTTTATTTATTTTGATTCACTTGTTTACGCTGAGGATTTCATGTCTGAAAAAAAGACTGTTAAACGGATAAAAACAGGCTCGCTGGAGCGTCGCTTCAGCATGGCAAGAGCTGGTTTTCTGGCAGGCACACGCCTGGCAACGAAAAGCGCTGGTAGTTATGTCTTTGATCGTTTTTTACTTGATAAAGATGAGCGTGAAAACAGGCAGAAAGAGATCTTATCTGAACAAGCTCAGTGGTTGGTGAATGAGCTGGGCAAACTGAAAGGCTCTATAGTAAAAGTCGGTCAGATGATGGCGCTTTTTGGTGAGCACTTTCTTCCAGATGAAATAACTGCTGCCTTACATACCCTTGAAGACAACACCACAGCGGTTCATTGGAAAACCTTAGAACCGCATCTTAAAAAACAACTTGGTGAAAAATACGATGAGCTAGAGGTGGATCACAAGCCTTTGGCAGCAGCATCATTAGGTCAGGTTCATAAAGCCTTGCACAAGGAATCAGGAAGGATGTTGTGTTTAAAGATTCAATATCCGGGTGTTGCTGAAGCCATTGATTCAGATCTGAATATGTTGGTGCAGTTATTAAAACTGACTCGCATGGTTCCCATCACCAGTGCTTTTAATGAGTGGGTTGATGAAGTTCGTACTATGATGCACAGGGAGCTCGATTATCGTCTGGAATTTGAAACCACCAGATTTTTTCATGCAGAATTAAAAGATGACCCACGTTATATCGTGCCAGAAGTTTTTCCTGAATATTCTAATGCCTTAATTCTTGCTAGTTCTTTCGAAGAAGGTGTGAAGGTTGATGACGAAAGCATTCTGAATTTGCCACAGCAGAGAAGAAATGACATTGGTAAAGCCATCATGGATCTTTTCTGTCGTGAAGTTTTTGAATGGAAAAAAATGCAGACAGATCCAAACTTCGGGAATTATTTAATTAAAGCAGATGAACAGCAGGACAAAATTATCCTTCTTGATTTTGGAGCTTTCCGTGATTTTGAAGATGAAATTATTTTACCTGCGCGCAAGATGATTTATTACGCTTACCATCATGATGCTAAACATCTGATTGATTCGATTCATGAAATTAAATTTCTCGACAAAGGTGTCCCTAAAAAAATCATGGATCAGTTTGCTGCCTTGTGTTTTATGGGTGTTGAAGTGCTTCAGGATCCAGATAAGTATCCGCCGCCTTCAAATGTATTGAATGAAAACAAAGAGTATCTTTGGGGCGAGAGTGATTTGCCAAGTCGCATTCTCGCTGAAGCAGGCAAAAATGCTTTTTCCACGCATTTCGATGTACCACCTAAGGAATTCATTTTCCTCAGCAGAAAGTTGTTAGGTGCTTATACTTTTCTTCATGTGATTGAAGCAGAGGTAAGAGGTAACCTGATTCTGGATCCATTCCTTAAGCGAATGGAAGAAAATGGCGAAGTCTAACCGGAAGCTAATTTTATTTAGAGATTAAGCGACTACTACGGGGTCTCTCTGCTCAAAAAGGCCATTGAAGCGAAACGCCAAAGGTCACGAAGAGTTGCCCCCATGCAACCATAAACCCTAAGGCGCCACCAAGCATAATCAATAACTTCTCATCTTCCTTGAACGCTGGGCGCAAGATATCTTCGAATTCTTCAGGTGTAAGTTGCCCCATCTTGCTACGTAAAGTGGCATCAATATCCATCGCATCTTCAATGTAATCGAAAGTGAGAGACATGGCTTCAGGTAAATGTGCCATGATTCTTGCGACGGTATGGTTTTTTATTTCCTGAAAACGTTTGCTACCTAAAGTAAGTGTTACAAAAGGCTTGCCGTAGCCAATAAACTCATCGAGGTTTCGTTTCACATTCTTCTGAACTAGATAAAGCATTTTATCTGAAGCAGGGCCCGCTAATAAATTTTCGATAACAGCGCGCGGATTAAGAATTTCCCTGGCGACGATCAGTCCAAAATCCGTTGCTACTTCTTGCTGGCGTTTCATAAACAGACCATGCAGCGTAAAGGGACCGAATTTTATGGGATGCTTGGGAGAAAAAATCATGTTCAGTGCTAACCAGTTGGTAGCTGTGCCAACGATGATTCCCGCAATAGGAAGAATCCATGGGCTCTGATAAAATATCCACAAAACCATTTGCACAATACCAAAGAGAAAACCAAAAACGGCACCAGAATTCTGAACGAAGGTTAGTTCCTTATAACCAACTTCCTGAATAACTTTAACAAGCATTTCCGGGTCGTCGGTAAAGGCATTGGTAATCATGCCTTTTAAATCAAATACTTCATCAATGTTTGCCTGAACATCTGTCATCATTTCTTCAATGATTTCAGGTGCATGTTCTCTTGCTCGTTTATAGATGCGTTGTTTTAAACGATAGGGCATGGCTTCCCAAACCCTTGGCGCCTGAGCCATCATTAAATCATCAGCTATTTCTTCAATAATCGAAGGCAGAATGGGTTTCAATTCGCGAGCAATTTGTTCGGGAGAAATTTTATTGAAGACTTCTTCAATAGTGATCAGGCGGCCAGTCATGATGTCTACCTGTATCGCTGCGATAACAGGAGCACGCTTTGGAATAACACCTTGCCAACCCAGGAAAGGTGGCATGATGCCGATGAATTCAGTTGGGTAGCTCATCATTTTGATACATAGCCAGTTGGTGCCATAACCAATAGCGGCGCAAACAAAAGGCATCGAAAAATAGAGCCAGAAATCTTCGTGTGCAATCATGAAATATGCTCGGTTTACTTCTAAGAATTATTACGAACAGAGTGCGGCTTGATTGAATGGGGAATGGAAATCGCGAAACAGCTCTGAGGGAAAATTATAGAAGCCTAGGTATTTAAAATCTAGCCGCAGGCTAGTCTGCTTGCTAAAAGCAAAACGCATAATTAAACAGGGTGCTTTGGACCTTGCTTGAAACTTTTTTGATTTGCGAAATTTTTGATTCATTCAGCATCCACGAGCCATTGTTTACATTGTAAACAAGGCTAGCATTTGTATTCATTTCAATAAATGGGCTATCAAAATTGCCAATATAAGTGCCTGTATCAGCGCCACGCCCTGCCAGAAGCGAATAGGGTTGGTGTCAATCAGGGGTAAACGTTCATTCATAGAGAAGTTTTCATGACCATGTTCAAGCTGATAAATGAATTCATCAATATCGCCAAAGCGCTTGTCTGGTAAGGGTGACAGGGCTTTTTTGATAGCCTGGTCAAACCATATGGGCACAAAGACCTTCTTGCTGGCAAGTTCCCGATATTCAAGATGTTGAAGCTGTTTTTCCTGAGTCAGGTTTTCCAACTGATTTCGATAAGGTAGGGTTCCGCTGAGCAGTTCATACAGAATCACTGCAAGGGAAAACTGATCGCTTGCGTATTCAACACGTTTTCCCAATGCGCATTCGGGTGCGGAATAGGTAGCGGTGCCCAGAGCCTGTTCGGGTGTCCACTGCCTGGCTGGAAGTTCCTGGGATGCATGAACGTAACAGGAACCGTAATCAATGAGTTTAATCTGTTCATTGGAATCAATCAGAATGTTTCCAGGCTTTAAATCCTGATGAATCACCTGTTGTCGGTGCAGATAACGAAGACCAAGAGCAATTTGTTTAATGATGCGTAAGGCTTGCTCTGGAGAGCAGGGGGTATTTTTTTTCATCCACTCTTCCAGAGTGACGCCTTTCACATATTCCATTAAGTAATAGAGACAGGTAGGTGGGATTCTTCCTTTGGTCACCTGTACAAGTTTGTTATGACGAAAACGTTTACCGAGCCAGGATTCGGTAATAAAACGATCAATATAAGCGGGATCATCAGAGAAGTTTGGTGACGGTGTTTTTATCACGAATTTTTTTCCAGTCTCGACATCTTCAACAAGGTAGAGCTGGCTGCGCGAGCTTTCGTGGAGACTTGAACAGACTTTCAGGCCATCGAGCACCTGATCCTTTTTTAATAATGGAGGAAAAGGTAATTCACTTAGGGAATCGAAAAAACTTTTGTCATTTGTTTCATCAATACAATCAACTTTTATAATCTGGCAACTGAGGTTGTCTTCACTGCCATTTTTTAAAGCTGTTTCCTGTAAGTTTATACATATCTTGTTTAAATCCTGCTCGTCTTTAATGATTGTGACCCAGTCTCTCGAATCACTAAAATCATGAATACCATCTGTGCTGAGAATAAAAAGATCATCTTGGTGAAGTGCTTCTTTGCGATAATCAATTTGTACCTTGCTATCTAAGCCCATTGCACGTGCTAGATAACTGGTGTTGTTCACCTTGCGTGAATGATCGGTGGTTAATTGCACGAGTTTTTCCTCACGCAAACGATAGATGCGCGAATCACCCACGTGAAAGATATGTGCTAAATCATGTTTGAGAATCAGGATTGAAAGGGTACAGATATAACCTTTATCTGTCTGGTTGAATTGTGTTCCTTGTGCAAACAGCCAGCGATTCAAGGCATGCAACACCGTGCTAACTGACTTTTCAACCGTCCATGTATCTGGCGTGCAATAGTAATCATAGAGAAGATTTTTTACACAGGCCTCGCTAGCTTCCCTGCCTGCCTCAGAAGTGCTGACGCCATCAGCAATGACACACACAATTCCCTTACTGCTAAGCAGGCTACCTTCGGGAATGCGAATCCCGATGGCATCTTCGTTAATCTCTTTTCTGCCTGCTTGGCTAAGCTGGGCACACCTTACTTCCAGGTGTGATGGAATATGATCCATGAAACATTCCTGAATGTTTAGCTAACACTGATAAGCTGTACATTACCATGTTCATCGACTTCTGAAATATGACCGCGCGGTTCCTCAAGGAATTGCAACATCACTAGCAATATTGCTGAACTCGCTGCAATCACCATGAAGAAAGTACTTGGGTCGACAAAACTGTAAACGGTGAGGTAACTCACGGCGCCAACGTTTCCATAAGCACCTGTCATACCAGCTATTTGACCTGTCATGCGTCGTTTGATTAATGGCACCATTGCAAAAACAGCACCTTCAGTTGCCTGAACGAAAAAAGAACAGATCATGCAGAAAAGAACTGCAACGCCAACTAACCATTCGCCACTGATTTGTGACATTGCAAAGTAACCCAGCATTAAACCAAGCACGAGAATGTTCATGGTGACTTTCCTACCGAACGTATCGGAGAGATAGCCTCCACCAGGTCGCGCCAGAAGATTCATCAAGGCAAAGCCTGAAGCCAGTAAGCCAGCTTGAGCGATACCCAGATTAAAGGTTTCCATAAAGAACGCTGGCAACATTGAAACGACAGCTAGTTCAGAACCAAAGCTTACAAAATACGCCCAGTTCAGAATGGCAACCTGTTTGAATTTATATTGATCGATTTCAGGTACGCCATGTTTCAGATTTTCATGGTTCACTTTATAGATGTGTGAAAATTGATAAACAGCGAGCCCGAACAGAAAAGCATAAAAGAGATAAGCGCCTGTTTGACTTAGGAGAGATACACCACTCGGTGAAAGTTTCCACACTAGAACTGCAAGTGCGCAATACATGGGAACATTCATGAATAGGTAGAGCACAAAATCTTTTTTGTTCGATACTTCTAGTCCGCCTGTGCGTTTTGCCTTGAAGTAATTGGAGCCTTTTGGCGTGTTCCTCGCGCGCAGATAGAAAATAAAACTGTAGACAAGTGAGATTAAACCGCAGGAAGCAATGGCATAACGCCAACCATCATCACCACCAAAAAGCAGAGCGAGGCTAGGCAGGATCATGGCAGCTGCAGCAGAACCAAAATTCCCCCAGCCTCCATAAACACCTTCGGCGATTCCTACTTGTCTCGCAGGAAACCACTCACCAATCATGCGAATGCCGATAACAAAACCAGCGCCAATAAAACCGCAAAGAAAACGAGTGAGTGCCAGCGCTTCATAAGTCTGTGCGAAAGCAAAAGCCATGCAGATGAAAGCCGAAATAAAAAGCAGGCCGCTATACACATAACGAGGGCCAAGACGATCTACTAACATGCCAATGATGATTCGAGCTGGAATGGTTAGCGCGACGTTGAGAATTAACAAGGCTTTCCATTGGGCAATAGTCATGGAAAAACTTTGCATAATTAAAGGTTTCAGTGGTGCATGAGAAAACCACATAACAAAGGTAATGAAGAAGGCAACCCAGGTGAGATGTAGGGTTCGGATGTTTTGTTGTGAAAAATCCCAGACCTTTAATGCGTTTGTTGACATAAGTACTCCTAAAAATGAAAAGCTAGGTTTGTGGCTTGAAGAGCAAGGCTTATGCCAATTTTGAATCAGGTGCTTTTTGTGGCTTTGTTAAAGGAGAAAGATGAAGAAGAATAAAGGGCTTGAGCGCCATTTTTTTTATATTCCATGCCATGTAAAGGAGCAGCTATGCTTTTAAATGGTGCGTATTTTTAGCAAATGATACGATTAAAAATGGTGCGGTTTTTTCTAACAAGCACAAAAATGATGCAAAAAATATTCGTTTACCACTAGAAAATGTATCTGAATACCGGTTTTTTGGCTGTTGCTGCTTGCAAAAGCAGTGTTCATATAAGGGCAACAAACATGGCATAGCCTTTGCAAATCATCTTTGCAGATTAAGTGTAATTGTTGTGTAAGGTGAAAATACATGAGCAGCCAGTCAGAAACTCAAATATCAAATGAAAGTGGAGCAAAACGTATTGTGGTGGTGGGCAATGGCCCTGTGGCCCACCATTTCATCGAGAGTGTGGTTCAGGGAAACAAGTTACCAGACTTTCACATTTGTGTATTTGGCGAAGAGCCAAGACTAGCCTATGACCGTGTTCATTTAACCGCCTGGTTTGAAACCCGCGATGCTGCTCCCTTGATGATGGCGAGTGAAGAATTTTATCAAACTCATGGTGTTGAGCATTTTGCTAATGAAAAAGTAATAACGATTGATCGTGATAATAAAACGGTCAAGACAGAAAGCGGTTTAGAAAAGCCTTACGATTTCCTTGTGCTTGCTACAGGTTCCTTTCCTTTTGTGCCCCCTGTTCCTGGTCATGACAGGAAGAACGTTTTTGTCTATCGAACGATTGAAGACCTTGAGGCTATTACCAAGGCATCGGAGAGTGCCAAAACGGGTGTGGTGATTGGTGGTGGTTTGCTCGGGCTTGAGGCAGCGAAAGCACTGCACGATTTGGGCATGCAAACCCATGTAGTGGAATTCGCACCAAGACTGATGGCTGTGCAGGTTGATGACGGTGGCGGTAGCTTGCTCAGGAATAAGATTGAGGCACTAGGTGTTGGTGTTCATACCAACAAAAATACCCAACAGATTGTTGATGGTGAAAATGCTTTTCATCGAATGGAATTTGCAGACGACTCTCACTTGGAAACCGATGTCATTGTGTTTTCCGCAGGTATCAGACCGCGTGATGAGCTAGGTAAGCATAGTGGACTTGTCATGGGTGATCGAGGTGGCATTGCTATCAATAACCTTTGTCAGACGTCTGATGAATCTATTTATGCCATTGGTGAATGTGCACTTTGGAACAATCGTATCTTTGGATTGATTTCACCTGGTAACCAGATGGCGAAGGTTGCTGCTGATGCTATTTGTGGAGAAGCCTCATTGGAATTCACCGGCGCTGACATGAGTACTAAACTGAAACTGATGGGCGTAGATGTGGCATCGATAGGTGATGCGCATGGGCAATCTTCTGGAAGTCTTTCTTACACTTTCTTTAATCAGGCTGAAGAGATTTATAAGAAAATTGTTGTTAGTGATGATAAGAAAAAATTACTAGGTGCTGTTCTGATTGGAGACGCAGAGGATTATGGAAATCTTTTGCAGCTCATGTTAAATGCGATTGATTTGCCAGAACACCCTGATGCTTTGATACTTCCTCAACGGGATGGAAGTGTTAGTGTGCTGGGAGTGGACTCGCTTCCTGATAGCGCGATTATCTGTTCCTGTAATGGTGTTAGCAAAGGTGCAATTTGCTCTGCCGTAGCAGAAGGTTGTCACACCATCGGCGACGTAAAATCTGCTACCAAAGCGGCAACCTCTTGTGGTGGATGTACCGCGCTAACAACACAGGTAATGAACGCAAAACTTGCCAGCCTTGGTATGGAAGTGAATACCCATCTTTGTGAGCATTTTCCTTACACGCGTCAGGAATTATTCCATCTGGTGCGCGTAGAAAATATCCATACTTTTAAGGATCTTATTGAGAAACACGGTCATGGTTTAGGTTGTGATATTTGCAAACCTACAGCAGCTTCCATTTTTGCTTCCTGCTGGAATGAATACGTTCTTAAAGACGAACATCACAATCTTCAGGATACTAACGATTATTATCTGGGCAACATGCAGAAGGATGGAACTTACTCTATCGTGCCAAGAATTGCTGGTGGTGAAATCACGCCAGATAAATTGATTGTGCTTGGAGAAGTTGCCAAGGAGTTTAATCTCTATACAAAAATCACTGGCGGCCAACGTGTAGATTTGTTTGGCGCGAGAGTCGAGCAGCTTCCCTTTATCTGGCGAAAACTGATTGATGCTGGTTTTGAAACCGGACATGCCTATGGAAAATCAGTGCGTACGGTTAAATCCTGCGTGGGCTCAACATGGTGTCGTTATGGTGTAGATGATTCCGTTGGTCTCGCGATTGAAATTGAAAATCGCTACAAGGGTTTGCGTTCTCCTCATAAATTAAAATTTGCAGTATCAGGTTGTACCCGTGAGTGTGCTGAAGCTCAGAGCAAGGATATCGGTGTGATTGCAACAGAAAAAGGATGGAATCTTTATACCTGTGGTAATGGTGGCATGAAGCCAAGGCATGCCGATCTTTTTGCCAGCGATCTTGATAAGGAAACACTTATTAAATACATCGACAGGCTCTTGATGTTTTACGTTCGTACTGCGGATCGTTTGCAACGCACTTCAGTCTGGTTTGGAAATCTTGAGGGTGGTCTCGATTATCTTCGTTCAGTCATTATTGATGACAAACTGGAAATCGCGGAAGAATTGGAAACACAAATGCAATCGATTGTTGATAATTACCAATGCGAATGGCGAACTACGATTGAAGATCCGATTAAGGTTAAACGATTCAATCACTTTGTGAATAGCAAACGTCATGATGAGAACATTCTGTTTGTTCAGGAGCGGGATCAAATCAGACCGGCTACAAAGGCAGAACGTGAAATCAAAATGGTAGAAATGAAATAGGAGTAAAGCATGTATCAATTAGTCTGTGAACTTGACGATATTCTACCAAACGCTGGTGTTGCTGCTTTAGTGGGTGATGAGCAGGTTGCTTTGTTCCGTGTTCAACTCGAAGGCAAGGAACATGTCTTTGGTATTTCAAATTACGATCCTTTTAGCGATGCCAATGTCATCTCTCGCGGAATCATTGGCACCATGGGAGACGAACTGGTAGTTGCTTCCCCTGTGTATAAACAGCATTTTTCCTTGCAGACAGGGCAATGTTTTGAAGATGAAACAGTGCGTTTAAAAACCTGGTTTGTGAGTATCGATGGTAACAAGGTTTATGTTTACGACAAGAAGATTGAAGTGGCATAGAAATTAAGTGCTTATAGAGAGAAGTGTTTTACAAAATAAAATAGTTGAGTAGCTGGCATGTTGTTCGGTCGCAAGAAAAAAAATCCCATCATCATTCATAATAAACAAGTGAGTGAGTGGAAGTATGCGACGTGTGGTTACTGCTCTGTTGGTTGTTCCCTCGAAATTGGTCTTGATGCTGCTGGTCAACCTGTTACTACACGAGGTGTGGGTGGTGCTGATGTTAATCGAGGGAAGTTGTGCATTAAGGGCTTAACGGAAGCCAATATATTCAGTGCAAAGGGAAGAGGCTTAGAACCGAAAATTCGCGACAGGATTTTTGAAAATTACCGTACAGCTACTTGGGATGAAGCGCTCGATAAGACGGCCAGCGAATTCAAACGCATTCAGGAAAAATACGGCAGAGACAGTATTGGTATCGTTTCTACTGGCCAGATTTTCACGGAGGAGTTTTACACGCTAGGTAAGCTGGTGAGAGGTGTGATTGGCACTAATCATTATGACGGCAACACTACTTTGTGTATGGCTTCAGCAGTATCGGGTTACAAACGTTCTTTTGGTTCCGATGGTCCTCCTGGTTGCTACGACGATTTTGAACACACGGATTGTTTAATGGCCTTTGGGTCAAATCTGCCAGAGCAGCATCCGATAATTTACTGGCGTTTGAAAGAAGCCATGGAGAAGCGGAATTTTCCACTGATTGTGGTTGATCCCCGCAAAACTATGTTAGGCCAGTTCGCTGATTATTATTTACCTATCACACCGGGAACGGATTTGGTTCTGCTAAATTCACTTGCTCATGTCATCATTGATGAAGGATTGCAAGACCAGGCTTATATTGATTCCTGCACGGTGGGCTTTGAGGCATTAAGCGAACTTGTTAAGGAATATGATCCAGTGAGTGCTGCAAAAATCTGTGGCATTGATGAAGATACCATTCGTAATGTTGCCAGAACATACGCTAAAGCAAACAGCGCCATGAGCATATGGACCATGGGAATTAACCAGAGTACCCATGGGACAGATGGTGTTTGTGCAATCAATAACCTGAATCTGATTACGGGTAACATCGGAAAACCTGGCGGTACCAGTTTGTCGATTACAGGCCAGTGTAATGCCATGGGAACCCGTGAATGGTCTTCCTGTTCAGGCTTGCCAGGATATCGACAACTGGAAAATCCTCAACATAGAAAAGAAGTTGCAGAATTCTGGGGGGTGGATGAAAACTTCTTCCCGGAAAAAGTTGGTTTGAAAGAAACGGATATTTTCCCCGCCATTGAATCAGGTCAGATTAAGGCACTGTGGATTGTGGCAACGAATCCACTCACATCGATGCCCAATACGCATCGCATAAGAAAGACCCTGGAAAAACTGGAATTCTGCGTTGTGCAGGATTCTTATGAAGATGTGGAAATGAACGAATATGCACACGTTTATCTTCCAGCAGCTGTCTGGGCAGAAAAAGATGGTTGCTTTACCAATACCGAAAGACGCGTCAACGTAACCAAGCAGGTTGTACCACCGCCTGGCAATGCCAAAGCTGATATGTGGATTTTTTCTGAACTGGCTAAACGTTGGGACACGCCTATTAAGTTCCCGGAAACTGCTTCGGATGTGTTTGAAGAAATGAAAACACTGTCGAAAACAGGTATGGGAGTAAATGGTTATGAGCGTATGCTGGATATTTCTGGCATGTCTCATGAAAAAATTGAGCAGAACAGAGGTATGCAATGGCCATGCAAGGAAGACGACAACACGGGCTCTGCACGTCTTTATAGTGATGGCATTTTCCAGTTCCCTGACGGCAAAGCGAAGTTGTTAGCGATGCCTTATATTGAAAATAACGAACGCCCCGATAATGATTTTCCTTTCTGGTTGAATTCAGGTCGTGTTGTTGAACATTTTCATACACGCACAAAAACCGGCAAGGTAGGAAACTGTAATAAATTTTCTCCCATGCCTTATATGGAAATGAACCCTGATGCTGCTGAAAAACTGGGTGTTGAGCATATGGAATATGTTCGATTGGTCAGCAAACGTGGTGATGCCGTGGTGATGGTGCAGTTAACACAGCGCGTGCCTTACAACATGGTGTTCATTCCTTTCCATTATCATGAATGTGTTAACCGTTTGAGCCTGGGTTTACTTGATCCTTATTCAAGGCAGCCTGCTTTCAAACAATGCGCTGTACGTATTGAAAAGTGTGATCAGAAAACTGCAGCCCAAAGCAACATGGAATTGAGGGCTTACTGATGAATAAAAGCCTGACAGATGAATTAAAGACTAGCGAAAGCAAAGCGGTTTTTGTTGATGTGGGTGGTAGCAATACTATCAAGGCGCAAGTGAATAAACCTGTTCCTAAACAACATGATCGCATGGTAGAGAAGCGAGATGATGAGCCTGGCTATGCAAAACTTTATGACCCCGCTGCCAGTGAAAATAATCGTTATGGCACTAAAATCACTTTAGTTGAAGAGGGTTTGGGAGAGAGCCTTAAAATCAATCACAACGATGTCATTGGCGAAAATCCGAACCGAAACAAGCAACACGGTTTTCATTTCACTGCAGATAACTGTATTGGTTGTCATGCTTGTGAATCTGCCTGTTCTGAGAAAAATGACCTTCCTCCTCATTTAGCGTTTAGAAGTGTTGGTTATGTGGAAGGGGGAACCTTTCCTGATTACACGCGCATGAATATTTCCATGGCATGTAATCATTGCGATGATCCAGTTTGTCTGAAAGGTTGCCCAACACGCGCCTATACCAAGCATCCCGAGTATGGAGCTGTTATACAGGATCCTGATATCTGCTTTGGTTGCGGTTACTGCACCTGGGTTTGTCCCTACAATGCGCCGCAGCTTGATCCCGTTGCAGGGCAAGTTGAAAAATGCAATATGTGTGTAGACAGACTGGAAGAAGGCTTAAAACCTGCCTGTGTTTCAGCCTGTGTGGGTAATGCCTTGGACTTTGGTGTGATTGAAAACACGCCGGAAAATCGTGAGCAAATCGAAACGAGGATTCCGGGTTTTCCTGATCCAGAAATCAGCAAGCCGAATATTCGTTTTCAGCAAATCAAGAATATGCCTCGTGAAGTCAATCGTACCGATTCCATGCCGATTAAATATAAAAAGGATGATGGTAAAGGTTTTTACAAACCTGTTGTTGACCAGAAGTTTGGCAAGGAAAGGCACTGGAACATCAAGCGCCTGTCATCACGTGAAAATCCTTTGGTCTTGCTGACCTTGTGTTTTCAATGTGCTTTTGGCTTATTTACTGCCTTGGTTCTTGGCAATCTATTGGATGTCGAAAGTATCAGTGCTGTCAGACAGAGTTCTTTTTATCTGCTAGCACCGGTTGTAGCTTTAGGTTTGAGTGCAATCGCTTTGCTAATGTCTACCAGTCATATTGGTAAACCGCTACGTTTCTATCGAGGTTTTAATAACCTGCGTCACTCTCCCGTCTCCAGAGAAGGTTTGGGCATTTTCCTGTTTCTGGCGTTCACAGCTTTGCACACTGTGTTTCTTCTTCCGCAGCAAAGCTGGTTAATTGAATTCCTGCCATCAGTTTTTCCATTTTCCTCACTTGCTATTGCAAGCGAGTGGAAATTTCTAACAACATTATCAAGCGTGATGGGAATTTTGGCTGTAGTTGCTGGAAGTGGTGGGCTGTATTACATGTACCGTTGTTATCGAATTCCCGCCAGACCCTTCTGGAATCATTGGAGTACAGGCACGCATTTCCTTGGTAATGCCTTGTCGTTAGGAGGCACTGCCTTGTCAGTATTGTTCTTGCCTGTATTTTTCTATCAAGGGCTTGAGCTGTCTTCCCTGATGTTGGTGAGTGCACTGATGATACTTTTGGGTGTGTTGATTGAAAGTACCGGGCTGCTGCTTCAAGCAAGGGAGCTAAATGTGGCAGAGCATGAGGGCGCGGCTTCTCACTATATTCAGCAAACCACCTTTGGTTACAGTTACCTGCTTAGAAATGTCAGCCTGTTTGCCAGCGCGTTGTGTTCTGCGTCGTTACTATTTAGTTTGTTCGTGGATTTTGTGCCTGCTTTCGTTCCAGTCTTGTTGTTCCTGAGCATATGCGTGCTTCTTGCTGTCAGCGCCCTGATTGGCCGCGCGCTGTTTTATGTGCTGGTGGTGCCTACCACCATGCCCGGTGCATTTTTCTGGAAGAACAAGGCCTTCGAAGAACATGCTCGTGATATTGGTCTTGACCACAATCCTTCCTCAGGTGTGGTTTCACTTTCTCACTAAGAGACATTTGCACGATTGTTCTTTTGCTTTCTAGCGGTGTTGAAAACGTACTCTATCGGTCATTTATAAGGTATAAACTCCTTCTTTCTGTGCGTTTTCGCCTTGCCAGAAAACAAAATTCCGGCTTGTGCAAAGGTCTCACTAAATATGTTCATTCTCACTGATTATTTTCATTAGTGGGTTGACCTTCAAACCTTAAAGACATTACATTCCGCGTTTTTAGGCAACACTCATTTCAGCAATATGATTCAACATTTATTTGTATACGGAACCCTCATGCCTGGGGAAGAAAACGCCGAGATTCTCGAGAATATCGGTGGTACCTGGCAGGTCGCTTCTGTTAAAGGTGATTTGATACCCGATTGCGAAGCAACAGAGGGTTATCCTGTGATGACGCTGAATGAGCTAGGGAAAAAAATTAATGGCTTTGTTTTCAGTTCACAGGATCTTGCCAAGCATTGGTCAGACATTGATGAATTTGAAGGCGACGGCTACCAACGTATCAAGACACGTGTTGAGCTTGAGGGGGGAAAAACCCTCGAGGTTAACGTTTACGTACTCGCCGATTAGGCTGCCTCTGCAATCTGGTTTGCTGGCAGGTTCCTGTTAACAAATTCACTGATTTCTTTAATTGCCTGTTTAGCTTCGGGCAAGAATCCAAATAGCGGGAACACATGGCACTGACCACGCCAGGCCTTGTAATCCACTTCTACGCCAGCAGCAGTTGCTTTTTCAGCAACCCGTCTAGCATCATCAAATAGCACCTCGATATCACCTACCAGGATTTTCATGGGTGATAGCCCCGTGAAATCAGCAAACACAGGTGATAGCAGCGGGTCGTTTAAAGGTGTATTGCCCGCATAAAGCCTTGCAGCAGTATCCATTTGTTTGAAGCCAGGAATATAGGAATCACTACGTTCATTGTTTCGAACAGAGTCGCCCGAGTTGCTCAAATCAGACCAGGGGGAAATAGAAACCGAGCCAGCAGGCTTGGGTAGTTGTTCCTGCCTGATTTTCAGAATGGTCGCTAGCGTTAAGTTACCGCCTGCAGAGTCTCCCATAATGAAGATACGATTGCCTTCATAACCCATGTCCAACAAGGCTCTATAGGCATGCATGCTGTCTTCAAGAGCGGCAGGGAAAACGTGGTCGGGTGATTGACGATAATCAATCACATAGGCAGGTATATCGCATTGCCTGATGAGTGGCCACACAAGGCTTTTGTAAACGTAGGGCGAGCCTGCGCAATAGCCACCGCCATGAAGATAGAGGATGACGCCATCGTCTTTCACAAAATCCCTGTCGGGTTGCATCAGTAAGCCCGGCACACCATTAAGTTCGCAGTCGCTGACACGTGAGCCTTTTGGATTCCTGCTGAAACGGCTGTATTTTTTCTCAAAGGCCTGCATTTTTCTCAGACGCGCTGGTACCAAAGGCAGAAATCTCAGTAAGGGTTTGGCAAAAATACGCAGGAAGATGTCAAAGATGCGCGATATCAGGCTCATGGGATTGTCCTTTCTTGCTTGGGTTATATTTATTCTTGAATATCAGCCAAGAGGTTTGCGATGAATCAGGCAGCCACTTACTATCAATGCTGATGTTGTTAGGTTTTTTCAATATATACCTAGCCTCCTGACAAGCCAATCAGCGAAATTGTGCTTTCGTCATAGCAGCGTGTTCAGATATAACAATCGAGGTGTTCATGAAAAAGATATTTGTAGCAATCAGTGGTTTTTTTGTCTTGTGCTTCAGTGCTCATTTGTTTTCTGGCGTTGAATTGATCTTGCAATCTGACAGCTCATGGGATGGTGGAAAATTTTCCTATCCAAAGGGAAGTCCTGAAATCACTTCGGTCAAACTGAGTTTAGCGGAAGGTAAGGATGCGCCTTTCCATTGTCATCCTGTTCCGACCATGGGTTATATCAGTAAAGGTCAGGTTGTTGTTGAAACCAAAGATGGAAAATCCTTGGAAGTGAAGCAGGGTGATTCCGTGATTGAGGTGATGAAAACCGTGCATCGGGGGAAATCACTGAATGGCGATGCAGAAATCATAGTGTTCTATGCAGGTGCAAAGAAGATTCCCGTAACCGTGCTTGAAAGTGATCAGGAAAATTTTAAAAAATATTGTCTATAAATTCAAAGAAATCAAAAAATCTTGAAATCCTTACATAAAAAAATCAGAATAGTTTTTTTATTTCTCATTGGTTTGGCATTTGGCTATCATTTTTTTTTCGAGCATCCAGCAGATTACGGCACAAGGGATGACAAACTTCATACCCTGCTTTCCCTGCAAAGAAAAATAGATTGGTATGCGCCCTTAAGCACGAGTCATCTTCAGGGGAACCCACAATTCCTATAACAGTGACGCCTATCATACTCTGCTCAGATATCATGATAGACAGCAGCGCTTTAGTATCGGGCAACAGCTTGATAGTGATGCGCGCTTCATTGAACTCGATACCCATTGGACTTTTAGTGCACATGAAATGAAACAGGATTTTCTTTTGTGCCACGGTTCTAGCAAATTCAGTGTTTTTCCATTTCATTGGGGATGTAGTCCTTATGACCTCCCCCTTAAAGATGTATTGATGGAAATTTCAGAATGGATTCAGCAGGAAAAAAATGCGCAGGAAGTGATGATTCTTTATATCGAGGATCATAGCGAAGCGCATCACGAGGAGCTCTATCAACTATTAGGGGAAACGCACTTGCTGGAAAGGATTTTTCCTAGCGGTGGATGTATTGCCATCCCTGATGATCTTACCAAGGCTGATGTACTTGCAGCGGGTAAGCAGATAATCTTGTGGAAAGATGAACTACGTCTCGGCCAGAAAAATATTCCCTGTGGCGATAACAAGAACATTGCCGAGCTTGCTTTTAATGATCTCGGGAATTTAAAACGCAAAGCAGAAGATAGAACCTTTCTGGGTTCCATTGATAAACGTTTGAGGCATGGTACCTGGCCGCGTATCTTGCTTGATGATGTGAAACCGCATTTGCTGGATGGCGTGAACATCATGAACCTCGATGAATTTGTACAGAATGATGAGAGACTTTATGAGTTTCTGTGGACCTGGAGTCTTGATGCGGATATAAATCTGGAAAATGCCTGTACAATCATGCAGTCAGGTGGCAGCTGGTTATTCCGTGATTGTAATGAACGTCATCATGCAGCTTGTGTGAACACCACATTTACAGAATGGAAAGTCAGTCAGGAAGCAATGACCTTTGATCAGGCAAGTAAAAGCTGTGAGAGTGAATCAGCAGATGTAAGGTTTCATTTTTCTGCGCCAACAAATTTTTCAGAAAACCTGAATCTATTACATACCATGGAAGCGAGAAAATATAACAGGCTCTGGTTGAATATTCGTTATACAGATAATGATGTTCAAGTTGGTGATAAGCGTTCTGAAAATTCAATAACAGGTAACTAAGGTGGTAAAAATTATGGGTTTTAAAGTTATTTCACAGGAAGAAGCCAAGGAAATGTTAAAAGATGAACATTGCCAGTTAATTGATGTGCGCGATGCTAATGCATTTTCCGCCGGTCATATCAAAGGTGCCTGTAATGTGGGTGATCACAATATTAGTCAATACATGGCTGATGCAGACCCTGATAAGCCATTATTGATATGTTGTTATGCAGGAAGGATGAGCCAGAATGTTGCACAACACTTTGTTGAACAGGGCTTTGAAAAAGTTTATAGCATCGATGGTGGTTTCAGTGCATGGAAGCAGGAAGATTGAGAAAGTCAGTGTGAGTGAATTTCAGTTTCAGTTTGATAATCGTTTCAACAGGCTTCCAGCTGATGTAGAAGAAAAAAATTTCCGCAGGCAGGTAATGGGTGCCTGTTATTCCCGCGTTAAACCAAAGCATTTTCCAAAACCGCAGTTGATTGCCTATTCCTCTGAGTTAGCTGAAGAACTGGGCTTGACCGAAGAACAGGTAAGCAGCGAACAATTCAAGCAGGTCTTTGTTGGCAATCAGCTTATGCAAGGCATGGACCCCTATGCCATGTGTTATGGCGGTCATCAGTTTGGTCACTGGGCAGGGCAGTTGGGTGATGGTCGAGCCATTAATCTTGGTGAAGTGGTTAACAAACAGGAAAAGCATTTTGCCTTGCAGTTGAAGGGTTCGGGTGAGACGCCTTATTCAAGAAATGCTGATGGTCTTGCGGTGTTACGTTCTTCCTTGCGTGAGTTTCTTTGCAGTGAAGCTATGTACCATTTGGGTGTGCCAACTACACGTGCACTGAGTTTAATCACGACTGGTGAATCTGTTGTGAGGGATATGTTTTATGATGGTCGCCCGCAAGAGGAACCTGGTGCCGTGGTTTGCCGTGTGGCGCCAAGTTTTATTCGCTTCGGTAATTTCCAGATTCTTGCAGCGCAAGGAGACATAAAAGCCTTGAAAGAATTATGTGATTTCACTATCAAGCATCATTTTCCCCATTTGCTGAAAAATGAAAGCGAAGAGAAAAAAATCTATCTCAACTGGTTCAGGGAAGTCAGTCAGTTAAGTGCGCAGATGGTGGTTGAATGGATGCGCGTAGGTTTTGTTCACGGAGTAATGAATACAGACAACATGTCTATTCTTGGTTTAACCATTGATTACGGTCCTTATGGCTGGATGGAAGATTACAACCCTGACTGGACGCCCAACACAACCGATGCAGAAAACGCACGCTACCGTTTTTCACATCAGCCCTACATTGTGCAATGGAATCTTTTTCAGTTGGCGAATGCCTTGATGCTGATTATTGAAGATGCGCAGGCCTTGGAAAATATCCTGAATAGTTATGGTGATATCTATACCTTGCATTGGCAAAAGATGATGACGTCCAAGCTTGGTTTACAGGCTTTTGATGTTCGTACGGATGAAGAGCTTATCAATGAACTGGAGGATTTATTAAGGAGTGTTGAAACCGACATGACAATATTCTTTCGTCAGTTAAGTTCATTAACATTAAATGATGTTTCAGATATCAGTGAATGTTTCAGTCACCTTGAGTCGGCGTTTTATCAGGACCAATCCGACAATAAAGATTATCAAGATGCCTTATTCGCATGGTTAACAAAGTATCAACAACGTTTACAATCACAATCCTGTAATGAATCGACACGCCATGAACAGATGAAAACAGTTAATCCAAAATATGTACTACGGAATTACATGGCACAGTTAGCTATTGATGCAGCAGAACAGGGTGATACTTCAGTGCTTGATGAGCTACTAAGCTTGTTAAAAAATCCTTACGAAGAGCAACCTTTAATGGAAAAGTGGTATGCTAGGCGACCTGAGTGGGCAAGGGTTCGTGCAGGTTGTTCCATGCTTTCCTGTAGCTCATGATATGAATCACATAACACCTGAATCTGATATGCACACATTAAAAAATCTCCTTGCTAAAAATATTGAATGGGCAGAACGCATTGAAAAGGAAAACCCTGGTTTCTTTGCGCAACTCGCTAAACAGCAATCGCCTGAATATTTATGGATAGGTTGTGCTGACAGTCGCGTACCAGCAAACCAGTTAGTTGATTTACTTCCCGGTGAAATGTTTGTTCACCGAAATATTGCCAACGTGGTTCGGCTTGACGATTTGAATTGTCTTTCCGTCATTCAGTTTTCTGTTGAAGTGTTAAAAGTGAAACACATTATTGTATGCGGCCATTATGGTTGTGGTGGTGTGCAGGCTGCGCTTGATGATGTGCCTATGGGTATGATTGATGGATGGCTGGAAAGCATCAAGCAAGTTTATCGCGATAATCGTGAAGAAATTGATGCCATTGAAGGCGAAGATGAAAAAGTAAAAGTGCTTTGTGAAAAAAATGTTGAAGCACAAGTCAAAAATGTCTGCAACACTGAATTTGTGAAGGCAGCCTGGGCATCAGGCAATCAGCTCAGCGTGCATGGCTGGATTTATAATATCGCTGATGGAAAACTCAAGGATTTAATGATGAGCAAGAATGCTTATCTGGCAGGACGTGGGTTTTAGTCTATAAGCCTTATCCAGAAAAGATTTTCTATTTCGTTAAAGAAATACCACAACATAATAAAAATTTAACTGGGAGCTCTGAAATGGATAAAAAAATTGCAAAGGCACTGGCTATTATTGCGGTCTTAATACCATTAGTGATCTGGATTTATAAAGTTTCCTATGTGGTTGAGGTGGAACAACGAAATGATCGTGTAGAGATCAATAATTCGGTAGTTCGCATATTAAATGACTTGCAAGAGTCCATGCAGGGCCCTAGGCCACTATTTGAAAGATTTTTATCCCTTGATCAATTAACAGAAAGTGAGCAGAGAGGAACCTGGGGTTTGCTTGATTTAATGGATTTCGACTATCAAGCAAAAATCGATGCAGCCAAAAGTGAACTTGAAATGACGTTTAAGGATGTTGATGAGCAAGATAAAGTGCTACTTGAGCCTGCAATGAATTTACTTGATGCCTATTCTGGGTACGGAAATGTTTACAAGCAAATTGCGGAAACAATAAAGTCGAAAGAGTTATCCTCTGATGAATTAAAAACCCTGTTAATAGAGCGTTATCAAGAGCTTGATACGATGGTAGGCGAACCTTTGGTTAACTTTAGTGCGGTGCAGCAAGCATATATAAAAGGCGAATAGTCGCGATTCTCTTTGTATTGGGGGGGTGAATGGGTGAAGAACCTGAGGAAGGGTTTGATAAAGATCTTGATGACGACGAGTTCTTTAAAAGAAATCTTTCAGAAGAATCTTCCAATGATTTTTTTAGTTCTTTGTATCTAAAAATGCTTTGGGAAGAATATGATATTGCTCATTTGCTTATGACAGAGGATGCAAAGGCAATAATGAAATTCACAAATGTCTCTGAGAATCGAGAGAAACTCTATAAAACCAAAAATCTCAACTGGCCTGCGTTAATAAACTACTTTACAGATAAAGGCCTGGCTGATGGTGATTTAACAATTGACTGCAAGCTCAGCAAAACCAAAAAACAAAAGTTTCTTGTGTATAAAGAAGAGGGTGATGGTCTTGTGGTTATTAGAGCGGGTGGTGTAGAAGATGTCTGAGAAGCTATTTGGGTGCTCTAATATTAATCTAGCTGAGTATAAGAAGAATAAAAGCCCTTCTCTGGAAAGTCCATTCCAAACGGGAAGTGAAAATCACGCCTAATCGTTACGTTTGCACGTTGTTGTTAGCGAATGATGGGCAGGAATCGGCGTCATAGTTATTGCTTGCACCCACTCTGCTTGGTTCACAACCTTACCAAGATGTCATGCTTGGCCCTTTCTTCCATTGATTCAACTCCTTTACCCGCTAATATAGAGCACAACCGAAGGATTACCCCCTCAAAAAACAATTCGAAAAACAGGAGCAAATTATGGCTTTTAAAGGAAAGGTAGCATTCGTAACTGGTGGCGCAAGCGGTATGGGTCGCATGACCTGTGAGCGTCTGGCAGCCCAGGGCGCAAAAGTCTTTGCGGTGGATATGGAAGAAAACGGCTTGGCTTCCCTGGCCGAGCAGAACCCGAACGTGACCGTTCAGAAATGTGATGTCAGCAATTACGAGCAGGTTCAGGATGCCGTAGCCCGAGCGAGCAAAGAGCTAGGTGACATTGATCGACTGACACACTGCGCAGCTATTATGCCTCTGGATAAGATTGTAGATATGTCAGCCGAACTCATCGTCAGACAAATGCGCATCAATTACGAAGGAACCGTATACCTGACCAAAAGCGTCCTACCCGGTATGCTGGAAAGGAATAGTGGCGACATTATCTGCTTCGGATCCATCGCCGGTGAAGTGCCCCTGCCTGACTGTGGCGGTTACTGCGCTACAAAAGCTGCAGTTAACATGTACGTGAAGCAAATGATGTACGAGAACAAGAAAAGCGCGATTCGCTTCCTGCTGATCTGCCCTCCCCCGGTTAACACCTCCCTGCTGAGTGAAGAAAAAACCGGTAAAAAAGGATTTTCCGAAAAAGAAAAAGCACAGGCACTGAAAACCGGTGTACTGGTACAACCGGAATTTATTCTTGACCAGATCGAAAAAGGCATAGAGAAAAACAAGGGCGTACTGTTTCCAGGGCCTGCTGCGAAAACCATCGTTACCCTGCACAAGTTTTTCCCGAAAACCATTGGCGCCATGATGGCTAATAATAAAGGTCTTGCTTAAGCTCTCTTCGTGGTAATAAAGCCTTGAGCCAGAATAAGGAAGTAATCGAAACAGTTGAGTATAAGAAGAATAAAAGCCCTTCTCTGGAAAGTCCATTCCAAACGGGAAGTGAAAATCACGCCTAATCGTTACGTTTGCACGTTGTTGTTAGCGAATGATGGGCAGGAATCGCGAAAAATTTGCTTTGAATTTGGGGTTTGGTGAAAAGCGGGCGAGAGAATGCACTTGGCGTGCCTGCCAAGTTGAGGAATCAGGAAAAGAGAAAGCTTGTTTGTTGGTTTGGGGGTGCA
>JBECKS010000185.1:0-3637 GCA_040235395.1 Pseudomonadales bacterium
CTCCAGTTGTTGACCTGCACTGGCAAGCTTTTCAGGTTGATAGCTATGGTCTACATGAATCACGTCCTGAAGAATGATGGGACCTTGATCCAGCTCATTAGTAACAAAATGCGCGGTAGCACCAATAATTTTCACACCACGCTCAAAAGCCTGTTTATAAGGATTGGCGCCAACAAAAGCAGGTAGGAAGGAGTGGTGAATATTGATAATTCTTTGTGGAAAATTTTCGACAAAACTGCTTGATAAAACCCGCATGTATTTTGCTAGCACCAGATAATCCGGTGAGTAAGATGCAATCAAGTCCAGGATGATTTTTTCATGTTGCTCTCGAGAGTATTCATTGTGATCAACAACATGAAAAGGAACATCAAATTTTTCAACCAGTGGTGCAAGCACCTTGTGATTGCTGATTACCGCGGCGATTTCCACATCAAACACACCGTTATAATGCTTGATTAAAATATCGCCTAGGCAATGGGGTTCTTTAGTTGCCAGAACAACAATACGTTTGGTGCGCTTATCAGCAATGCGAATTTCTGCATCAGAAGGCAGAAAGGAACTAAGGCTGGTTAGCAAAGCTTCGCCATTAAAACCCTTTGGCGCATCAAAGACGGTACGCATAAAAAAAGTATTTGTTTGTGGATCAACAAACTCACTGTTTTTTATGATGTTTAATTGATGCTTGAAACAGACGTCCGTTATTTTTGCAATGAGGCCAGGCTGATCGCGACATTCCGTAAGCAAGATATGCTTTTTCATTTTTTATCTGCTATCGCCTTGCTAATACATGAGCCTAACAAGCCATCTTCTTCTGAAGCTGCATTCTGGCACTCTATTAAAGCACTTGTTGCTTCTTTTAGTTTTCTGTTCTTAAGGTCAGCCAGCTCTCTTTCACATAATGAGAAACGATATAGAGAGAAGGTTTTACTGTTTATAGTGCTTAACTGATAGCTCTCAGAAATCATGTCGCTATAAGCATCAAGGCGTTCTTTCAGAATTTTTTTATCGAGTTTTGCATTTTCTTTTTTGTAAGCCTTAAGGTCCTTTTTCTGGGATTTAATATCAATGCCTTTATCCCTATTTTCTATGACTGTTATAGCTTGTTGCTGTTGCCAACTACACTGCTGATGTGCTCCATTTTGTGTTCTAGCGTTTGAAAACTGCTGCAAAGACTGCTCTCTAATGAGATTGATTTCAAATTGGTAATTGAGCTCAAGATTGTTTCTTGGCCTCGTTAGCGCTGGTTTAAAGTTATAACATTTGTCTTGTGCACCATCTTCATAATCCTGACCAACAGAAGAACGAACTTGTGCGCGGTGAATATTTTCCAAGGCTGAAAACTGTTGTTTTTGTGACGGATTAAAACCACTTTTCCATTGTGCATACTTGCTATCAAAATCTTTCAGGAAGAAGCTGTATTGCAATTCCCACTCATCGTAAGCGTTATTATTTCTCTGAATGAAAGATGAAAAATTCCTGTTGCAGTAATCTCTTGTTTCTTCAATCTCATATAATGCAGCATTTATTTTATGGAAAGCCTGGCGAACATCTTCATTAGTATCTGCATAGAGGCTTGTGCCAAATAATAGTAATAATGGAGTTAAAAAGTTTCTTAGATAAGAAATTTTCATTTCAAGACCTCTCTACTTTTAGAAATTAAACTCAAGATTGTCTTCTTAATACTTCTGCTTTCATTTCATCAGACATGCGATTAAAACCTTGTTGTAACTTGCTGCTCATAAATGCACTGACAATGGGAGAAAGCAAACCTTGAAGTCGAAACTCAGAACGATAGCGCACCTGGTTTTCATCAATGGTTTCAACAGTGTGCTTGCGAGTGCTTTTCAGCAGGTTAAAGGGAAGGTTGACACCATAATTAAAAATAACGCCTGGCTCATACTCAAGTACGGTTTCTTTTTGGTTTATAGGGAAAGGTAAAAGATGCACTTTCATTTTAATTGCATCGCCAACCACCATGTTGCACTCACATTCACTTACGAAACTGTTCCAGTCGCCGTATTTATCTACTTGCGTGATGACGTCCCAGATTTCTGAGGCTTTTGCATTAATAATGAACTCATTATCGATTTTAATCATAAGGGGCTAGTCCAGTGCTTGCTTGTTATTTTGCAGGTGAATGGCGGGCTTGTAAAATATTCATGGATTTTCGATTAAGTATTTTAGTTTTGCCCTGTCATCGAGGGATTTTCTGAGATTTTTCTCATAGGCATCTAGAGCAGCTTGAACAGAAGGTGTTGCCAAGGCATTAAAAAAGGCAACAAAATCTTTAGCTGGAACTTGTCTAAAGGCATAAAGGCTAAGAGACTGGTTGAATTGTTTTAGTTCCTCGAGTCTCGCCGCCTCATCTATTACTTTATAGCGTGAACGCTGTTTGTCATTAAGGGATGAGCGAATGCTGTCTTGTATCTGTTGGAAAATGAGTGATTGAGAAACAGAAAGTTTCAGCAAGCCGTCATAAGTTCTAACAATTTGAAAGCGATGTTCCTGAACAGATTTCAAATCCAGGGTTTCCTGATAAACGATAGCGCTTTCATTAGCTTGAACTGCTTCTTGCCTTGCTGAGCTTAGCTGGCTAGCAAGTTCTGAAGACAGGACTGTGTTAAGCTCAAATAACCCTTGTTGTATATTGTCGGGTTCCTGCTGAAGATTGATTAGCAAGCTTTTTTTGATTGCTTCAGGATTAAATCTGACATTGAGCTCATATCTTAAAAGCTCAATTTCATCCTGTGATAAGCGATAGGGTTTTTTGTTAAGAAGGGCGGTTTCGCTCTCGATAAAGGCGGTAGATAAAAACAGCGTTTCTTCAACAAGTCTTGAGTTAAGAAAATCCTGTGAAATGGTAGAAGAGCTAGGCGGTGTTTCTAAAGAAGGATTTGCAGTGACTTGCGTTGAAATCAAGGCTAGCAATAAGAGTAAACAGGAGAAGGGTTTCATTGCTGTTCCATTTTTTCCTTAAGCGCAAAAAGAGTTTGTAAGACACTCATATCTCCCTCAATAAGGATTTTCTGTTCCTGAATAAAATTAAAAATCTGTTCTTTATTATTCTTGAGTGTTTTAAATATGGTCGGCGCTTCAGATGCTTGAGCAAAGCTAACGATGAGGTGGGGATTGGTTTTTTGCTCATCGCTTAAGGGTCTCGCAGTTGAGCTTACCTTTCCATGATCAAGCATAATACTGCGTACAATATCACGATCCTTGCTTTGTATTTGCAAACCAAGCCTTAGTGTTTTTAGTTCGGTAAATAGCGCTTTATGAAAAATTGAAACAAAAAATAACCTGAGCTTTATTCTCAGTGCCATCAACCAAAGTAGAAAAGAAAAAAGCATAAGGCCTTGCTCTTTATGGTGTGTTTTCGAATTAATCCAGAAGTGAAGGGAGCTCCTTCTGAAGAGTCATCTTCTGTTTGGTTGCATCACCGGTTAAGGCAAAACCAAGAAGTTTGCCAGCATCGTCAACAAATCGTGCAGTGACGTTTGCACCATCCGCTTCAACTTCCCAGGAACCTTCTGCATTCACTGCGGGCGGTGCGGTAACAACCGGGCACACAGGTGTTTTAATGGCAACAGGCATAGCGGGGTAACTGACAGCAGTTTTTTCGCCCGCAAGGGTTTTAGCG
>JBECKS010000244.1:0-1722 GCA_040235395.1 Pseudomonadales bacterium
TGAGAGTGAGGTTGGCCTTTGCCTTCTGGAGCTCGTCGGCGGTGACGGGATCGGCGCCGCGGATCCCGCGGATCTCGCTCAGGATCTCCGTCATCGCTTCCGCCGTCTTGTCCGACTGCACGGGCGCGTAGACCATGAACGGTCGCTGCCCCGCCGCGTCCTGCGCGAACGTGAACGCCCCGTAGGACCAGTGCTTGTCCTCGCGCAGGTTCAGGTTGACCCGCGAGATGAAGGCTCCGCCCAGGATCGTGTTCATCACCTGGAACGGGATCTCCTCGGGGTTGGCCTTCGGCGGAACGAGCTGCGCGGCGAAGATCACCGACTGCTGGGCTCCCGGCCGATCCATGAGGTAGACCCGCGCCCCGTCGGGAGGCGGTACGGTGGCGATGTTCTTCGTCGGCACCGGCTCCGGCTTCCAGTCGCGGAACGCCCGCTCGAGCTTCGGCTTCAACTCGTCCATGGTGATGTCGCCGACCACGACCAGGTCGGCCGCCTCCGGCCGGAACCACGTGTCGTGGAATTCCCGCAGCTCGCCGCGCGTCATCGCCTCCACCGAGGCCGCGGTGCCCGAGCCGGTGAACGGCTTCGCGTAGGCGTGCCCCTGGCCGTACAGCAACGGAGGGAGAACCCTGAGCGCCATGCTCACGGGCTGCGCCTTCTCCTGCTGGATCCGGGCGAGTCGCTGCTTGCGGATGCGCTCGAAGTCGGCCTCCGGGAAGGAGGGGTTCCGGATCACGTCGGCGAAGAGGTCCAGGGACGCGTCGAGGTTCGACTTGAGCGCCGAGAGCGACACGATTCCCTGGTCGACGTTCGCTCCCGTGCCGAGCCCGGCCCCGAGCAGCGCGAGCTGCTCGCTGATCTGGAGCGCGGAGCGCGTGCGGGTGCCCTCGTCGAGCATGTCCATGACCATGCTCGCGAGCCCCGGCCGGTCCGGCGGATCGGCGGCGTACCCGGCGTCGAGCGCCAGGCGCATCTCGACCAGCGGCAGCTCATGACGCTCGGCGAGCACGACCTCCATCCCGTTGTCGAGCGTGGTCCGCTGGAAGGAGGGGAAGTCCGGCGCCGGCGGCGTGCCCGCCTCGGGCACCGAGCTGCGGTCGGCCCCCGGTCCCGAGGCCGCGTAGTCGGGGAATGGGTGCACCTCGAGCAGGAACAGCCCGTCGGAGAGCCATCGACGGCCCGCGTCGCGCAGCCCGTCGGCCGTGGCGGACTCGACGCGGTCGAGACGCGTGCGGTAGAACTCCGGGTCGCCGGCGTAGACCTGGCCCTGAGCCAGGACGTCCGACTTTCCGCCGAAGCCCCCGATCCGCTCGACGCCGCGCACGAACCCGGCCCGGTACTGGGTCTTCACCCGCCGCATCTCCTCGGCGGTCGGACCCTGCGCCAGCAGGCGGGCGAGCTCCTCGCGGATCGCGGACTCCACGGCGCCGAGGTCCTCTCCGGGCCGGGCCGTTCCGATGATCACGAACTGGCTTCCGATCTCGCGGGTGTCGATCGAAGCGCTCACGCTCGTGGCGATCTGGTCGTCGTAGACGAGTCGCTTGTAGAGGCGCGACGTCTTGCCGGACGCGAGGATGTCGCTGAGGAGATCCAGCCGAGTGGCGTCGGGCGACTGGTACTCCGGGACGTTCCAGACCATGTAGACGCGGGCCTGCGGGACGCGGTCCTGCATGATCTGGCGATGCTCCCCCGTCCGCTTCGCGATCCACGTCTCCTGCTTGG
>JBECKS010000038.1:0-4742 GCA_040235395.1 Pseudomonadales bacterium
ATTCCATTGATGTGCTGGATTGCCTTGCTCAATTATTTTTTGAACGAGGAACACCTGAGCATATTCGTTCAGACAATGGTTCAGAGTTTGTCGCTATAGCTGTCAGGGAATGGTTGGCCGCTGCCAAGGTGAAGACCTTGTACATCGAGCCAGGCAGCCCTTGGGAAAATGGTTACAACGAAAGTTTTAACGGAAGATTGCGAGATGAGTTGTTAAATGGAGAAATCTTTTACACCTTGAAGGAGGCGCAGATTTTGATTGAACGCTGGCGTAACCATTACAACACAGTAAGGCCGCACAGCTCATTGAATTATCGTCCGCCTGCACCGCAAACAATTCAGATGATGCAGCGGTTACCAAATTATTTGAATAAACCGACGGAAAATTTACAATGGAGTATTGCTCCAAACTCTAACTAAGAAACTGGACTCGGTATTGGGGGTTGGTCACAACCATAATTGTGCCTCGGCAAACAGTTATTATTTCGACCAACATGGCGACGCGCCCATGCTTCGTCCATCAACTTCTGTAGAATCACTGTGGCGTGCTGCGCACTTCCCTATCGATAACTACCTGTTTACCAGAACATAATTATGAAAACTGAACACGCCTGTTTTCGTCTTATCGTCATGCTTGTTAAATTATAAGGAAATATCATGCCAGCAATTAAAACAGAAATTGTGATTAATACACCCGTGGAAAAAGTATGGAAAGTTCTTACCGACTTTGAGAACTATGAAAGCTGGAATCCAGTGGTGCCAAAAATTGAATGCAATCCAAGCATCGGCAGCACAGCAAAAATCAAGTTGAAAGCTAACGGAATCTCTCTGCCAATTGTTGCAAAAATTACCGATTTCACGATTAATAAGCGCTTTGCTTGGGGTGGCCCTGATATCTGGCTCATGAATAAGATTGGAAATGCAGAGCATTATTTTGAGCTACATGACCTGAACGGTGGCCAATGCCTTTTCATTCACGGAGAAGAATTCAAGGGTGCGTTACCACGTGTGTTATGGGCGCTCATATCGAAACTAGAGGCCTCATACAACGAAATGAATGAGGCCTTGAAACGTAAATCTGAGAACAACTTCAATCAATAAGAACGTTTTAAAACAAATATAAAGGGGTTTTCCTTAAAACCTATCTTAATTCACTGCTAAAAAGCGCACCTGATAAAAAACCTGGTATTCACCCTCTGCTTAGCCTATTAGTGGCTTCACTCACCATCTATGCCCTTCTTGTCAGAAGCCGTAGCTCAAAAATTACCCGTGAGACTCTACACCTTCCCAATAGGGCTCTTCAATGGCACGTTTGATTAACTTCCCTGACAGTTGCCGTGGTAAATCTTTTTGAAAATCGATGATCTTGGGTAATTTGAATCCGTATAATCCTTCAGCTTTACAAAAGTCCATAACTTCATCAGCACTAAGCGACTCCCCTTCCTTTAGCTGAATCACAGCAGCAGGAATTTCACCCAGATCATCATGTGGTGCACGGATAACAGCTACATCAAAAACTTTTGGGTGTTTCTTAATCACATATTCAATTTCATTCGGAAAAATATTCACTCCCCCGCTAATAATCATTTCCTTTGCCCGGGAAGTTAGATAAAGAAAATCATCTTCATCGAGGTATCCAATCAAACCATCGTCATACCAGCTTACCCCATCAACTTCAATAAATGCCTCATCAGTTTTGGCTTTATCGCCCTTATATTGCAAACCCAATGCCATGTGCGAGCGAATCAGGACATGGCCTTCTTCTCCGGCTCCAGCCCATCGTCCTTTTTCTTTATCAAAAATCTTACACTGAGCTGAGCGAATTTTACCTACGCTGTTATATCGAATATCTTTTTCGGTGTAATCTTCCGGTACTAATACAGAAACCAATCCTGTTTCAGAGGCGCCGTAGTATTCCATAAAGATATCTCTCTTATTACCCTGCTTGCGAAACAATTGATTAATTTCTCTTTTCACCTTTGGCGGACAAGGAGCAGCTGCACAAATAATGCTTACCATACTACTGAGGTCATATTTCGATTTAATTTCTTCAGGCAATGCAAGAACTCGTTCCAGCATGGTAGGTGCAACAAATGTCCAGTTTATTCGCTCGTCCTGAATTAAGCGTAAAAACTCTTCAGGGCTGAATCTAGGCATTGGTACTACAGTACCTCCCAAAAAGAAAGGCAACACTGCAACCTGAACGCCAGCGTGATAAAGAGGGCCAGGAATCAGCGAGCGAATATTTTTGGTTACGGGATCATTACATTCACCAACCTTGTACCAGTGAAAGGCACCAAACTGCATCAATGCTAGTGCCGTAATTTCATCCTTGCTCGTACCACGACGCCTTGAATCATCATCACCCAACACCTGGGTCATCTCGTCAGTATTCAACATCTTGGGAGTACCGGTTGTGCCCCCGCTGTAAGGAACCGGCGCCATTCCAAAAGGCCCTTCCGTCAAAGCGCTACTGGAGTTCTTAATCAGATCCTCGTAGGCTACCATTCCATCAGGAGCCTGATTACCAAGTATAATAAACTGCTTTACCGTTTTTAGCTGATCTTTAACGCTTTCTATACTTTCAAGGTAACTTGGATCAAAAATAAGGGCCGTGCCTTCTGAGCGATTAATACAAGCTGCAATTTCCGCTGGTTTCAAATGCCAATTAAGCATGGGCATAGACCGTCCACTTACTGCACACGCCAGATTTACTTCGAACCATTGCGGGCAGTTGGGTAACAACTCTACTACTCGGTCACCCTTCTTAACACCTAAATCACTAAGCCCATTGGCCAGTCTGAAAACACGGTCACGGAATTCTCCAAAAGTAATTCTTTCATCACCGCAAACAATCGCTTCACGATTACCCAAAGTGCTCCAATATGAAGAGAAAAAAGCTACGCCGGTGTTAACCCCTTTAATTTTACTTTGGTAAATTGTCTTGACGGCAGTTACTAAGCCATTTTTTATTCCGACTTGTTTTGCAAATGACTTGATAGCACCACGTGTCTGATCCATTTTTAACACTTCTGATTTGCTGACCATAACCCTCTTTGCTCCCTTATCTAATCTTGATTGGTGTTTTCCTAAAATAGTGGCATTGAAAATTAAATTTTTTAGGCAAAGGCGACCTATCCAAGATTATTGGTTGGTAGCAATTTTCCAATAATCTCCTCACATTTTGCCTTATCCATATATTTCGGTACAGGGTAAGCCGTGTGAGCTTCCCATAAAGCCGCTTTTGCAATATCTGGAATATCTTTTTCCTGCAATTTATCAAGAGTCTCTGGTAAACCGACATCGCGACGTAACTGGTAGACAGCATCGATAAAGCATTGCGCCAGTTCCTCTTCGTTCATTCCTTCATGACCAACCCCAATTTCCTTTGCAAGCACAGCAAGTTTGTCGTTAATACAATCCTTGGAAAAATCCAGAATATGTGGAAGCACCAACGCGTTTGCCATTCCGTGTGGTGTTCCGTAATAGCCACCGAACTGATGGGCTATTCCGTGAACGTACCCGAGAAGGGTTCTTGTAAAAGCGTAACCCGCATAAAAAGAAGCAAGCCCCATAGCTTCCCTAGCTTTTAAGTTACTACCATTCTTATAGGCCTCAGGAAGATTCTTGAAGATCATTCGTATAGCAGCTACGGCATAATAATTTGTCGCAGGGGTTGCTATTGTCGTGATATAGGATTCGACTGCGTGAGTGAGAGCATCCAACCCTGTTGCCGCCGTTACCTGTTGAGGCATACCCTGCATTATTTCGGGATCTAGTGCAGCTGCAATGGGAATGGTGCGATGATCTGCGATAGGCAGTTTTTTGTGTGTTTTAGAATCTGAAACTACAGCCGCCAAGGTAACTTCCGAACCCGTACCCGCCGTTGTAGGGATGCAGAAAAATGGTTTGGGGCGACGTTTGCCTTTATAGGGTCCGGCAAGCTTTATTGCCGAACTGACATTATTATTAGCTCCTATTGCAATAGCCTTCGCTGCATCGATAGAAGAACCTCCTCCAACAGCCAAAATCGAATCACATTTTTCCGATTTGAACATTGCAATACCTGCATCAACGATATCGTAAGTAGGATCCGGCTCAACACCGTCGAAAACCGCGCTTGCCACACCATTTTCCTCAAGAGAACTCTTGATACCACCAATCAAATCTAGCTTAGCGAGCATCGAATCGGTAACAATCAAAACCTTTTTCTGACCAAAATAGGCAATGTTTTCACATAACTGCCCACTGGCGTTCTTCCCAGTAAAAAGTATAGGTTTTTCCTGATGAATTAATTTAAACAAAAGAGTCATCAGTGATACACGAATTTTATAAAAACGAACTTTTAAATTAAAAAACATAGATAACCTCATACGATGCTCTTAAAATAGTCATTTGATAGCCTTCCTCACTTTGAACTTACTAAGCAAGCTCAAAGACTGGCAAGTGTCTGTTACCACCTGCACTCTCCCAAGCAACCTTAACCTTATCCCCTATTTGTGCTACGTGAGGATCCTCTAGGCCAACAATATTTGTCATCATTCGAGGGCCCTCCGCCAGCTCAACCAAAGCAACTGCGTATGGTACCCGCGCTGACATAAACGGAGAGCCTGCTTGGTGACAGACAGTCACCGCATAAATTGTTCCTTCCCCTGAAGCATTCCTCCACTCCAGGCTATCACCATGGCAGTGTGGACAGAAGTTTCGGGGGTAATGATGCGCCTGCCCACAATCTTTACAAAA
>JBECKS010000051.1:0-14390 GCA_040235395.1 Pseudomonadales bacterium
GAACCTTCTCAAAAGCATATGGTATTGCGGGTTTAAGAGTTGGTTATGGTGTCGCTGGAAAAGAAATTATTGATATCCTTAACAGGGTAAGACAACCTTTTAATGTGAATGCATTAGCGCAACTTGCGGCTGTTGTTGCGCTTCAAGATCAGGATTTCATCAAACAATCTGTTCAGTGCAATCTTGATGGTCTGGCTTTCTTAAGAGAGGAATTAAAAAATCTAGGTCTTGAATTTATTGATAGTGTTGCGAATTTCATCAGTGTGGATTTTGGAAGTGTAGAAACAGCAACAAAAATAAATCGGTTTCTTCTTAGCAAAGGACTGATTGTCAGACCTATTGCTGTATATCAAATGCCAAGCTTTCTTCGTGTTACTGTTGGTGATGAAAAGCAGAATCGATTATTCATTGATTTACTAAAAGAGTTTTATCGTGAGTGATAAAAATCCTTCAAATTTAGATTTCCCTGCGTTCGAAAGAGCAGCTTTTATTGGTGTGGGCTTGATAGGCGGCTCTTTGGCTAAAATCTTGAGGGAGAAAAAACTTTGTAAGCGTTTTGTGGGGAATAGTCGAAGTGACAGCACGATGAAGCGTGCGCTTGAATTAGGGCTTGTTGATGAGATATATGCAGATCCTGCTGAAGCGGTAAAAGGCTGTGATCTGGTTGTGCTGGCTATGCCTGTCGGTTTTACTTCTCAAGCATTAACTGCGATTAAAAATTCGCTTCATGAAAATGTGATCATAACTGATGTTGGTAGCGTAAAGGGAAGTGTGCAGGCAGCAGCCGACAGCATTTTGGAAAATAAAGCTAGTCATTTCGTTGCTGGTCATCCAATAGCGGGTTCAGAGCAAAGTGGCGTTGAGTCAGGTCGTGCAGATCTTTTTGTGAATCACAAGGTCATCCTTACGCCAACAGAAAAAACAGATAAGTCGGCATTGAAAAAAATTAGCGACATGTGGGAGCTTACAGGTGCTGAAGTAATACAAATGCAAGTTGAAGAACACGATCGCGTTTTGGCGGCGACAAGTCATTTGCCTCACCTACTTGCCTATACACTTGTTGATAGCTTGGCCAGTTCTCCAGACGGTGAAAATATTTTTAGGTATGCGGCAGGGGGTTTCAGGGATTTCACACGCATTGCCTCCAGTGATCCTAACATGTGGAGAGATATCTTCATTGAAAATAGATCAGAGACTCTTGATGCGATAGCTGTGTTCTCTCAAACATTAACTCGATTAAGTCAGGCGATTGAAAATGCTGATGCTGATTTCCTTATGGGAACTTTTACAAGAGCAAAGTCTGCAAGAGATCATTTTGTAGCTTTGTTAAATCAACAGGCTTATACGGAAGCGCGTAGTGAACAGAAGGATGAACAAAAAGAAATTACGTTTGTTGTAAGGCCAGCCTCATCTGTTCATGGTGAAATAGTTGTTGCTGGTGATAAATCCATTTCACATCGTTCTGTCATGCTCGCTTCACTCTCCAATGGAATCAGCCGTATCACAGGGTTTCTGGAAGGAGAAGATAGTCTTGCAACCTTGCAAGCTTTTCGCGATATGGGCGTGATCATTGAGGGCCCTAGTAATGGTGAGTTGCTTATTCATGGTGTGGGCTTATATGGATTAAAAGAACCGCCTGGACCTTTATATCTCGGGAATTCCGGAACTTCCATGCGCTTGTTGATGGGTTTGCTTGCTGGGCAAACTTTCAACTCAGAATTGAGAGGTGATGCTTCATTATCCAAACGCCCAATGGAAAGGGTAGCAAAACCACTTCGTGAAATGGGTGCTGTTATTGAAACGGATGGTGGGCGAGCGCCTATTAAAATTACAGGGCAAGGCAAGCTGTCGGGTATTGATTTTATAATGAATGTTGTTTCTGCTCAGGTGAAATCAGCAATTTTACTTGCTGGTCTTTATTCAGATGATCTTGTTAAGGTAACAGAGCTGGGTATTACACGTGACCATAGTGAGAGAATGTTAGAAGGATTTGGTTGCGACATTTCTCGTAATGGTTTGCAAGTGACCTTGGGAAAATCTTCAAAGGAAGAAAAACTACTTAAAGCTCAGGATATAGATATACCTGGTGATATTTCTTCTGCGGCTTTTTTCATGGTGGCAGCGAGTATTAGTCCTGGAAGTGATATCACGCTTAAGCATGTGGGCATTAACCCTACCCGTACAGGTATTATAGATATTCTTGGAATGATGGGTGCTGATATCGTTTTGAGTAATGAAAAAAGTGTTAGTGGGGAACCCGTTGCAGATATTCGTGTACGTTACGCTCCTTTGAAAGGTATTTTGATTCCCAAAGAAAAAGTTTCACTAGCGATTGATGAGTTCCCGGTATTATTTATTGCTGCGGCTTGTGCGCAAGGCAGAACTGAATTGTCTAATGCCGAAGAGCTTAGAGTAAAAGAAACGGATCGTATCGCCGTCATGGCCGAAGGCTTAAGTACCTTGGGTGTTAAAAATGAAGTGAAAGATGATGGCATTGTTATTGAGGGGAATAACTCATTTACAGGTGGTGAAGTAAATAGCATGGGTGATCATCGTATTGCTATGGCATTTAGCATTGCCTCCTTGAGGGCTACAGGCGATATTATTATTTCTGATTGTGCCAATGTGGCGACCTCTTTTCCCAATTATGTATCACTTGCGAATGAGTTGGGTTTAAAAGTTGCGGTTCAGCAAGGCTAGGTGGATTGTTAATGAGTGATCTTGATAAAGAACAGCAAAAGAAAAGTCTTCAAAATGTACCGGTCATTACGATTGATGGTCCTAGCGGCACTGGAAAGGGAACAATCTCCAGAATGCTTTCACAGTTTTTTTCCTATCATATGCTTGATAGCGGTGCCTTATACCGAGTTTTAGGGCTAGCCTGCCAGAATCATGGTGTGGATACCGGAAATGAAGAGGCAGTGCTGGTGATTGCAAAGCATTTGGATGTTCAGTTTGTTTACGAAGAAAAGGCTGATACTAAAGTTATACTCGAAGGAGAGGTGGTTACAAGAAGTATTAGAACCGAGGAGGTTGGAGCTTTAGCCTCTCATGTAGCTGCAATTCCAGCAGTAAGAATTGCATTGCTGGATCGTCAGAGAGCGTTTCGTCAGATGCCAGGATTAGTAGCCGACGGTAGGGATATGGGTACGGTCGTTTTTGTTGATGCCCTCACCAAGGTTTTTCTAGATGCCAGCCCGGAAGTAAGAGCCGATCGGCGCTATCAGCAGTTGAAAGAACAAGGACAGTCTGCTAGCCTTGCCGCCCTCGCGGAGGCCATCAGACTGCGAGATGAGCGGGATAGAAGCCGTAGTATTTCCCCCTTAAAACCTGCACAGGATGCAATCAAAATAGACACAGATAACTTGTCTATCGAAGAAGTATTCGAAAAGGTTAAAGCACTTCACCTTTCTCACCTTTAGAGTTTTATTGGCGAGACCTTTCCGTGAATAGCTACTGATGTTTGTTCTTGGTTCTGCAATGCCAGATTCAGAATCATGAATATTTATTAACAGACTCCTTTCCAACTGGCGGGTGAGGAAAAAAGAGAAAATATTATGAGCGAAAGTTTTGCTGAGCTATTTGAAGAAAGTATTAAAGAACAAGAAGTAAATACCAGTAGTTTGATTACTGGTGTTGTTGTAAGCATCGACACTGACTGGGTTACGGTTGATGCGGGTTTAAAGTCTGAAGGTGTGATTCCACGTTCAGAGTTTCTGAATGACCAACAAGAAATTGAAGTTGCTGTTGGTGATGAGGTTGAAGTGACTATCGAGTCACTTGATGATGGATTTGGTTCAACACGTTTGAGCCGTGAAAAAGCCAAGCGTGCTGCATCCTGGAAGCGTTTGGAAAAAGCTCAGGAAACACAGGAAATTGTCATGGGTGTTATCAATGGCAAAGTGAAAGGTGGCTTTACCGTTGAAGTGCAAGGAATTCGTGCATTTTTGCCAGGCTCACTGGTTGATGTCAGACCTATCAGGGATACAGCACATCTTGAAGGTCAGCCTCTTGAATTCAAGGTTCTCAAACTTGATGAGAAAAGAAACAATGTTGTGGTTTCTCGTCGTGCAGTAATGGAAGCTGAAAACAGTGCAGATAGAGATGAATTACTTGCAACACTTGCAGAAGGCAAAGAGGTTAAAGGTATTATCAAGAATCTGACTGATTACGGTGCCTTCGTTGATTTGGGCGGAGTAGATGGTCTGTTGCACATTACAGACATGTCCTGGAAGCGTATTAAGCACCCAAGTGAGATAGTAGAAGTTGGTCAGGAAATTCTAGTTAAGGTTCTTAAGTTTGATAAAGAATCTAGCCGTGTTTCACTTGGTTTGAAGCAAATGGGTGAAGATCCTTGGGAGTCCTTAAAGGTTCGTTTCCCTGTTGGTAGTAAAGTTCAGGCAAAAGTTACCAACCTGACAGACTATGGTTGTTTTGCAGAGTTGGAAGAAGGGCTGGAAGGTCTTGTACACGTTTCTGAAATGGATTGGACAAACAAGAATATTCATCCATCCAAGATTGTAAATATTGGTGATGAAATTGAGGTCATGATTCTTGATATTAATGAAGAGAAACGTCGTATCTCCTTGGGCATCAAGCAATGTAAAGTGAATCCATGGGAAGATTTCGGAAATCGCTTTGCAAAAGGTCAAAAGATTTCCGGCAGCATCAAATCAATCACTGATTTCGGCATCTTTATTGGCTTAGAAGGTGGTATTGATGGTTTAGTACATCTTTCAGACATTTCATGGGATGAGCCGGGAGAAATTGCCGTTCGTAATTACAAGAAAGGCGATGAAATTGAGACGGTCATTCTTTCAGTAGACGCTGAAAGGGAGAGAATTTCTTTAGGTATCAAGCAGTTAATTGATGATCCCTATGGAAATTATCTTGCTGTAAATGAAAAAGGTAGTATTATCAAAGGGATAGTAAGTGAAGTGGATGCTAAGGGTGCTGTCATTACCTTGGCTGATGATGTCCAGGGCTATTTGAAAGCCTCTGAAATCAGTCAGGAAAGGGTCGACGATGCGAGCAAACACCTCAATGTTGGTGATCAAATTGAAGCCAAGATTGTTGGATTTGATAAGAAAAACCGCAGTGTAAACCTCTCAATCAAAGCTAAAGACTTTGCTGATGAGAAAGAGGCCCTTGAAGAGCACAATGCGCAGCAAGCAGAGGAAATGGCACCAACAACCATTGGTGACTTGATCAAAGCTAAGTTAGACGATAAATAAAAATCGTTTAATTTCAAATAGTTAGCTCTAACTTCTCTTAAACCTGTTTTACAGGATTTGGTCTAGACCGAATCAGTAAAGCAGGTTTATTTGTTTTACGTGATGATAAGGGTGAGTCGAGGGAGTTCTGGCAATTTTAAGGAGTTCAGGAGTTTCGCCTCACCGACATTGAACAGAGAGGGTAAAAGCGTGGCCGTAACCAAGTCTGAATTGATTGAGAGAATATCCAGTTCTCAACAGCAGCTGTCTCCAAAGGATGTTGAGCTGGCCGTTAAGCTAATGGTTGAAGAGATGTCTACAACTTTATCCGAGGGTGGCAGGATAGAAATCAGGGGATTTGGAAGCTTTTCTTTACATTACAGGGCCTCAAGAACGGGAAGAAACCCAAAAACAGGTAGCACAGTGAAGTTAAGTGGTAAATTTGTACCACATTTCAAGCCTGGTAAAGAGTTAAGGGATCGGGTAAATGTGGCTGTTACGCCGCCCAAGCAGGCAAAGGATTCCAATACACTGTCTGAAAATAATAGTTTTGATTTCTAATTAATTTTTCTTAACCACCAAATCTTCCAGGTTTATGAATAAATTAAAAAATCTCCTTGTCGTTGCTGTTCTGGCGTTGATGTTAATCGTAAGTCTTCTTTTTGTCCTATTGAATACTCAGGTAGCAGTTCTTGATTTTCTGGGTATCTTTCTTATCAAACAAAGTCTTGGAATCTTGATGATTTCATCCTTTGTGATGGGGGCATTGTTCTGCCTTTCCTTGTTATTTGTTCCTTCCATTATCCTTCAATTCCGAAATAAACGATTAAATAAGAAAGTTTCTTCATAATTTAATATCGTTTTAATCTCAGTTTTATCACTTGGATTTTAATCCTGCTTAATTTTGCTAAGCTCGTGCGTCCTGAATGGACCTAAGTTCTTATCCAGTGAATCTATCACTGGATGGAGCAAAACCATTTTAATTCAGGGATTTTATTAAACAATTAAATGGAGTTATACAATGAAGAGTGTTAAATCGATTGCCAACTTGGTTTCCTTAATTATTTTTGTATGTGGCCTATCTCTATCAGCGAATTCAGCCTTCGCGGTAGAGAATACTGCCAATGCAAAAATACATGGTGAAAGTGTTAAAGCAACAACAAAGGTTAATATTAATCAGGCTAGTGAAAAGGAGCTTGTTAAGAATCTTAATGGGGTTGGTGCATCTAAGGCTAAAGCCATCATCGAATATAGAGAAGCAAATGGTGAATTTAAAAGTATCGAAGAGCTAGCCAAGGTAAAGGGCATTGGTCAGAAGATTCTTGAAAAAAATAAAGAAAGATTGACAATCTAAGTGGAAAATTAAAGCTCAGGCCATAAATTCTTCTGTTTGTAGCCTGAGCTTTACTCTTTTACAAGAAAATCTGCGTGCGCTTTCTCAATGCCATTGATTACTAATGTAATGCGATGCTTACCAGGATAATGTTTCCTCGTACTTAGCTGCTTAAAGCTATGTTTCTTTTCTTTTTTGATTCGCTCCTGATAACTACCTTCCATAATTTGGAATATCTTTTTGCTAGTTTTTCCTGATGCCTTGGCAAAATCGATGCGATATTCCAAGCGTAGTTTTCCAATTTCAGGTTTACCCTTTATATCAAGCTTGAAAGTCAACATATCACCGATTTTAACGGTGTCATCACAAGTAAATTTTTCAACGACAATATGTTTAGGGTGAGGGTAGGAAAATAGTTTTAGGGTGGTGGTGTTTCCTGCTTTTAACAGGGTTCTACTCCCATGTTTCAAAATCCAGTCTGTTTTATCATTTTTTCCTTGCCAAAGCCGGATGATATCCTGGGCAATTTGAGGATTATCTTTTGATATATCGTTAAGATTATTGGCAACACTTTTTCTTACATAGAGAGATTCGTCTTCTTTTAACTGGCTAAGTATGGGGATAATGAGCCTAGGGTCTTTTTTAAATTCTGGAAGGGCGCAAGCCCATGGTAGCCTTGGACGGCAACCTTCGCTTGAAAGTCGTCTGACATGGTAGTTAGCATGCTTGCTCCAAGTCATCATCTGATTCATAGCCCTTTCCTGATCACTCAGTATGAATTGCCTGATAGCAAATTCTCCGCTGGCGTAAGGTGTAATTTCTTCTAAGGCCTTCATGGATGTAGTCCAATGATCAAGACCTTGAGATTCAATAAAGTGAGGAATGAACATACCTTCATAACCTGTAAACTCTGGTGCAATTATTGTTAGTATTCGGAGCTTATTCTTGAAGTTGCCCGAAATATGTTTATTAAGCATATCGCTGATGTGTGTCATTCGAGCTTTTAACTCTCGTTGATGCCAGTTTCTATCGAAAACAGAACGAATAAAGTCTTCCTGAGGGAAATGTTTTTGTTGCAGATGAACAGCGTTGGCTAACTTCTTGATATACTGTTTGTTGTAACGCTCTTTTAGTAATTCCGGCATGGCTGTCGCTTTAGTCTTGATTCATGTTTAGATGCATTTACTGTATTCAGTATTTTATATCCTGTTCTTTGGTTTTTTCATCAAAACCGTTATATTTTGACACTTAAAGTTGAAAGTATTGATTAACCTGTTTTGTGTAGGTGTTTATGTTTTTTAAAAGCGCAAAATATAGTGCGGTGTTTGTTTTATTTTTTGTGACTTTTGTTTTGTTATTTTCTTGTGCTGGAAAGAAAAGCTTAACAACTAGAAAGGTTTTTGCAGAGCCAGATTATGAGCTGAGCGCTGTTCGTTTCATTGATATTGATATGGAACGGCTTAATCTCGAAGTGGACCTGAAGATAAGTAACCCTAACTATATTTCACTGCAATTCCAGAATGTAAATTATCAGCTTAATATTGATGGTTCCCGTGTTTTATCCGGGGTGTTAACTGAAGCTCTGGAAGTTCCTGCAAAGGGTGAATATATGGTGACTATTCCGTTTACGGTTCGGCTTGATAAATTAGAAAATGGAGCGCTAAACCTGATGATGAGTCGAAGGCTTAAATATGCACTAAGCACCAATCTTGATTCCAGCGCTCCCATTCTTGAAAAAACGTCGTTTACTGTGAAAAGGGTTGATGAGCTGACTTTTTAGCGCTCAATCGCGTGTCTCGTTATTTAATGTTTCTCCATTTCTGTTTCCAATAATTGAAGGTTTTTGTGGGTTTTCATGCCCATGCCTGTCGGTTATATTAGGACAGCCATAATAAATGGATTTGAAGCGATGACCCTGCGAGAAATACCTATTCAGCATGGATTTGTGGCTGACTATTTCATATACCTAATTAACTTCCTTGAAAATAGGGGCTATGACCGGCAAGCCATCCTAAGAGCAGCAGATATTAAGGAAAGCGATCTGGAAAAAGGCGATGAGTGGATTTACCACTCAATGAACTACAACGCTTTTTCGAAGCACCTTCAGGAAATGACAAAGAGTAGAAATCTGGGTTTTGAATTTGGTGCAAGTATTGCGCTTAAGGCACACGGCTATATTGGTTATGCAGCCGGGAATGCTGCAACACTCGGTGAAGCCATATCCATGTTAGCTAAGTATTTTAGAACCCGAATGACTCTTTTTTCCCTTACGCTTGTCGAGGAAGGTGATTACGTTAATTTGCAGGTTGAGGCGCAGGCTGACTTGGGTGAAGGTCTGGATTTTTGGGTTCAAGCCATTCTTGGGACTTTAATGAGGGTTTCTTCAGAGATATTTGCTGAGGAGCAGGTAAGAAGCCTATTGGTTAATACTGAGGCCAGACTGGCTTTTGAAAGACCTGAAAAGCTATCAGAGGAATTGGCAAGTTCGCTACTCAATATCAATTTTGGCCACAGCATCAATCAGGTTCGTATTCCTAAAACACTTCTCAATGCGCCTTTGAAAAACCCAGATAAACTGGTTTCACAAATGGCTCAAAAACATTGTGAAGAGCAATTAATAAATATGGAGCCCATGCAGCAGGGTATTGTTGCTCGGGTTAGAAAATGTATAGAGGCTGAAAAGGGTGTCTATCCTAATCTTGAGAGCGTGTCTCAAGAACTTAATATGTCTTCACGTTCCCTCAAAAGAAAACTAAAGGCCGTAGACAGTAGTTTTCAGAAAATACTGGACAATGTAAGGAAGGTCGAAGCTATTGAGTATCTATGTCACAGTGAGCAGACAATAGATGAGATTTCCTTAAGGTTGGGGTTTAGTGATCCGTCTAATTTTGGGCGGGCATTCAAGAAATGGACAGGGGTTTCTCCTAGAGCCTATCGAAGCAGAGCTTATGAAAATAGATAAGCTTAAGGACTGTTATTTTGGCGATAAATTTTGCCAAGTTTAGCCGAAAACGGTAGTCTGCATGTCCTCTCAGGGCTTCGTTCATCATGAGTTCAAATGAGCTTGTGCATGAATCATTTAGAAACAGAGTGTCATTATTTTAACTTTTGGATATAGGAAAACGTATGTCGAATCTAGCAGGAAAAACCCTATTCATTACCGGCGCAAGTCGAGGCATAGGTCTAGCGATTGCTAAAAGGGCAGCGCTTGATGGTGCCAATATTGCCATTGCAGCCAAAACAGCTGAGCCACACCCCAAGCTTCCAGGAACTATTTATACTGCCGCAGAAGAAATTGAAGCCGCGGGCGGAAAGGCGCTTCCTATTATTGTTGATGTTCGTTCTGAGGAAAATGTACAGGAAGCCATCCAGAAGACCGTCGACACCTTTGGTGGAATAGACATACTGGTAAACAATGCTAGTGCTATTAGTTTAACACCGACGCTATCAACAGATATGAAGAAGTATGATTTGATGCATAGCATCAATACTCGAGGAACTTTTCTATGTTCCCAGAAAGCAATACCTCATTTGAAAAAAGCAGAAAATCCACATGTGCTTAATCTTTCTCCACCTCTAAATATGGAAACAAGATGGTTTCAACATCATGTGGCTTACACTATGGCAAAATTTGGCATGAGCATGTGTGTGCTTGGAATGGCTGGTGAATTTGCGAGTGATGGTATTGCCTTTAATGCATTGTGGCCTAGAACATCCATTGCAACAGCTGCTGTAAATAATCATCTAGGTGGTGATGCCATCATGAAATTGTCACGAACGCCTGAGCTCATGGCTGAGGCAGCATATATCATACTCACAAAAAATAGCCGCGAGTTCACGGGTAACTTCTGTGTTGATGATGAAGTGATGGCATCGGTAGGCGTAACTGATCTAAGAAAATATCAGGTTGACCCTGAATTGCCGCCAGAAAGATTGGCACCAGATTTTTTCGTTTGATTTTTTTGGAATATTTTTACTAAGAATAGGAGAGAGTAATGAGTGATGCGCGCATGATCACGTGGGGAGAGTTTTTATCGAGACTTCCCATGATGTTTTCAGTTTTACCTAGATTCAAGAAAGGGCTCGATTTTGCAAAAGATAAGCCAGGTGAGCGCATTGGCTTGGCTTGGGGTGTGGAGCAAGCTGCAGAAGCTAACCCGGAAGGAAATGCAATCATTTATCAAGACAGAAGTATCACTTATCAACAATTGGATGAGTGGGCAAACCGTATTGCTAACTTTCTTCTTTCAAAGGGAATTAAAGAACATGACGTGGTTTCTGTATTTGTTGAGAACAGACCAGAGTTACTTGCAGTAACCACTGCAGTTTCAAAAATTGGCGCTATTTCTGCATTAGTAAATACAAGTCAGAAAGGAAAGGTTCTGGTACACAGTATTAATCTCGTGAAACCAAAACTTCTTGTTATTGGTGAAGAAGGCTGGGATGCAGTAAGTGAAATTCGTTCTGAGTTGGAAGTCGCAGACAATGAATATCTTTATCTAGCAGATAATGATACCCGTACTGAGAGAGCGCCATCTGTTCCAGAAGGTTGCGTAGATCTTTCTGACTTGGTGAGCAAGGCGAAGAAAAAAGCTCCACCTATTCCTAATATTACAATCAATGATTATATGTTCTACATTTATACCTCAGGTACAACAGGTTTACCCAAGGCGGCAAAGATTAGTATTTTTCGTTGGGTAATTTCTTTTGGTGGTATTGGCTACGCTGGTATGCGTTTAGGTCAAGATGATGTTTTTTATTCAACATTGCCTTTATATCACGCCACGGGAATTGTTATTTGTTGGAGTAGTGCGCTTGCGGCTCAATGCGCTTTTGCAATTAGAAGAAAATTCAGCGCAAGGGAGTTCTGGAACGATTGTATTAAATATAATGTTACGGCAATTGGTTATGTTGGTGAGCTTTGTCGTTATTTAATTAACCAGCCAGAATCTTCGCTGGATCAGCGTCATAAAGTAAGAGTCATGTTAGGTAATGGTTTACGACCTGGGGTTTGGGGCCAGTTCAAAACACGTTTCAACATTGACAGGATTATGGAGCTTTACTCAGCCAGTGAGTCAAATGTGGGTATGGTTAATATTCTGAATTTTGATGAAAGTGTTGGTTTTCAAATAGGTAAATCGACTTTGGTGGAATACGATAAGGAAACCGAAGAACCTTTACGTGGAGCAGACGGTTTAGCAATTAAAACCAAAAAAGGTGGTAAAGGTTTATTACTTGGCAAGATTACTAACACAAATCCATTTGATGGCTATACAGAAAATGCCAAAAGCGAATCCAAGATTCTCAGGGATGTTTTGAAAAAAGGAGATGCCTGGTTTAATACTGGCGATGTCATGAGGGATATTGGTTTCATGCATTTGCAGTTTGTAGATCGTCTTGGTGATACCTATCGCTGGAAAGGTGAAAACGTGTCGACAACAGAAGTAGAAAACATTATGACAGATGCTTTACATGTTACTGAGTCTGTTGCCTATGGTGTAGAAATTCCAGACACCAATGGCAGAGCAGGTATGGCATCTATATGTCTTGATGTTGCTCATGACTCATTTGACTTCAAGAATCTCTATAAGGAACTTGCCGATCAAATGCCAGCGTATGCAGTGCCGGTTTTTCTCAGGATTCGCGAGCAAATGGAAACCACTGGTACTTTTAAACATAAGAAGTCTGATTTAAAAGATGAGTCTTATAAGCTTGATAAAGTTTCAGACCCCATTTATGTCTTATTGCCTGGAGCGCAGGAATATGTTCGCGTGACGCCTGAAATTCAAAAAGGTATTGATGAAGGTCAATATCGTTTTTAATTTATACCTCGATGAATGAATCACGGCTTTGGATGTAGTAGATTCTAAATACTTTATGAATTACTCCAGAGCTGTTATTCCTTTCATTCTTTTTCTCTCTTCGGTTTCTCTTGCTGATGATATTCAGCAAGCGTCAAATCCTAATCTTTCTAAAAAATGCGAATTGTTTCAGGCTGATAAAATTGAGAAGCCTGATGATACTTCTGATATCAGTGTTTTGCCGCTAGAAATCTGTATTCAGGATGTTTTTGATACAAGTAAACCAGAAGAAAACGGCGTTTTTTTTAGAATTGCCAACTTCTTGCATATCAATACCAAACCCAAATATATTAAGCAAAAACTTCTTTTCGATGCTGGTGATGATCCTTCAGAGCATGAAATGGCTGAATCAGAGCGGATTTTGCGTAAAGAGGCTTACCTTAGAGAAGCAAGCATTAGCAAAACTGATGATAAAGTGCTCGTGGAAACTGGAGATGCCTGGACGACACAACCAACGTTTTCTTTAAGTCACAAAGCAGGAGTCACTACTTCAGCAATCGGTCTAAAGGAGGATAACTTTCTAGGCCATGGCTTCAGATTGTCAATAAAGCAGAAAAAAGACATTGAGAGGGATTCAACAGAATTCGTATTTTCAGATACCACATTTCTTTCCACTGAAAAAACGATTTTTTTACAATATAAGAATACCAGTGATGGTGTTTACAAGGATCTCAGTTTATCTAAACCATTTTTATATCTTGATGATAACTTTTCCTATGGTTTGGATTACAAAGTATTACAGCAGGTTGAAACTTACCACCATAACTCTGATCCGCTTTATAATTATGGAGCAGATTATAGTAAGCGTCAGGTTTATCTGGGCTTTTCGAATGGATTACATCATAGGCGAGTTTTAAGGCATAAGTTTGGTGTAGGTGATCGATATGCAGAGTTTAATGATGTTGGTGTTTTTCAGGTAAACCTGGATAAATATGGTATTCCAAACTCAGCAGTTATTACACCAAGCATCGAAGACGAGCAATTTGCCTTCTATGAAATCATTGCTATTTCAGATGATTTTCTTGAGCTTATCAATTTCAGAAAAATTTCTTCTGTTGAGGATATAAATCTCGGGATTGAATTTACGAGTAAGTTTTTAATTGTTGAGAATAGTATCAATAATGAGCGTTACCCTGAAACTGAATTTACATTTGCAAAGCATTTTTTATTCTTTAAAAGAAACTTAATCGGGCTTTCAGGGAGTGGGGTGTTTTCAGAAAACCTAAGAAATAGACATGCTACATCAAAGTTGTTCTACTTTTTTAGCCAGACAGAAAATTTTAAGTTCTATTCCAGCTTTAGCTACGACTATATTGATGAAGGCAATACAAGTAAGCAGGTAATACTTGATGAGATAACGGGTTTAAGGGGTTATCCACTTAATTATAGAGATGGCACACGTAGTGGGATTTTCACATTAGAGCAACGGTATTATTCGAACTATAGTCTTTGGAGCATCGTCAACCTTGGTGCCGCAGTTTTCTATGATCGAGCTTATATCAATAATGAAGACTTTGGTGAGCCGAAAGGCTATTACAGCAGCATTGGAATGGGTTTGAGATTTTCAAGTAATCGGATTTCAGATGGTGGTCTTATACATTTTGATATTTCAAGACCATTAAACCTGGATGATAATGCAAGCAGCTATCAGGTTAGTATTGAATTAAAGAACCAGTTTTAAATATATGAATGAAAAAATAAAGAAGGGCTATTATCGTCATTACAAGGGTAATGACTATGAGGTTATCGATGTGGCCAGGCATAGTGAGACTAAGGAATATCTTGTTGTCTATCGAGCTTTATATGGTGATTTTGGCTTGTGGGTACGTCCACTGACTATGTTTCTTGAGTCTGTGGAGATTGAAGGAAAAATTGTCCAGCGATTTGAGTTTGTTAAAGAAAATCAGGAATAAAGAAAAAATTAATCGCTTCCAGAAATTTTAATCCTGGTTTTGATTGCTAATCTCTGAACGAAGAATCTAT
>JBECKS010000070.1:0-6076 GCA_040235395.1 Pseudomonadales bacterium
CTCATCCACGAGCATGGAGGACGCACCGCCAGCATCCTGAGTTCATCAGATAATGCTCCAGAAGGTTATCTCAATTTCTATTTCAGAATTTACCAAATCGACAGAGAGAAACTCCGGAGTCTTTTAGACAAAGTTAGAGAAAAAGGTACACTCCTTTACGTGGTTGACCATCGAGAAGACAAACGAACCATTTATGAGTCGTAGTGGATGATGGTGAAGTAGAGATCCTGGCTAAGAGGACCAGGCTTTGGTTACCCCCGGAGGGAATTTGCTTTGTTGAAAGTTCTTTAACTGATTGAAAATCCAAATACCAAATCCCAATGACTAAAATTCGAAAATCAAAACGAGCTCGTTCTTAAAGGTTTTGGTCATTGGATACTTGTCCGCCAGTTGTTTGGAGGATTGGAATTTGTATTTTGTTTGTAATTTGGTGCTTGGAATTTGTAATTTTTAATACTAACTTCCACGGCAGAGCCAATGAATTCTGACCTGGCCCAAAAGACTAGATTTTTCAAAACTGAATAAATATGGCGTAAGCTCTGTTTACCAAATCCTTCAGGAAATGACTTAAGATTTATGCTTATGGGGCAGCTTGCCGGATTTATGGACATGAATATGAGGATGAGGCTCCATGGCCTCATCCAGAGAAATTTTTCCCTTGGCCATAGCATATATCTTATCTGTGGTTTTCGAAAGAAAATCAAAATTGTGAGAGATAAAGATATATGACAGCTTCAATTCTTTTAATATATTCGTTATTTTTTCTTCGGTTTCCTCATCCAGCCCATTGGTCGGTTCGTCAAGGAGAAGGACTTCCGGATCCATGGCAAGAACCGTAGCCAGAGAGACAAGCCTTTTTTCGCCCCCTGAAAGCTTGTAGGTTATTCTATCTTTGAAGTTGGAAAGATTAAGTCCATCGAGAGTTTTCAAAGCAATATCTCTTGCTTCTTCCGGAGATTTTCCCAAGTTGAGCGGTCCAAAGGCCACATCTTCAAGGACAGTTGGGCTGAATAATTGGTCATCAGGATCCTGGAAAAGAAGTCCTATCCTCTTTCTGGCCTCGCGAAAGTCCTTTTCCTCTTTCGCTGGTTTGCCGAAAAGCTCTATTGTACCCGAGACGGGTTTTAAAAGGCCAAGAATAATATGAAAAAGCGTGGTCTTACCGCTTCCATTCGGCCCCACAAGACCAACTCGGTCACCTTGATAAAGATGAAAACTCAGGTTATCGATTACGGGATTACCAGCTGAATATGAATAGGTTAACCCTTTTAAATTAACAATCAAGTTGTTACTATCCATTGTAAAATTGCCAATCCTGAAACTGCAGCCGACATCAGGGCCAGACATATGATATCTTCAATTTTGAGAGAAAATTGTGTTAATGAATAATATTTTCTATTAAATCCTCTGCAAAGCATGGCTTTGTGAATTCTTTCCGCTCTATCATAACTTCTAATCAGAAGCATACCGACAAGATAGGCATAACTCTTGTAGGTATGCATATTTGTCCGAGGTACAAAACCGCGCACCCTCATTGCGTTTTTCAGCTTGTGATACTCCTTATAAATTACATGGATATAGCGGAAAGTAAACAAAAAAAGATGGGTTATTTTATCTGGGAAATGGAGCTGTCCCATGGCATGGCCCAGTGAAAAAACCTGTGTTGTTGATAAAAGAGCAATCATGGACAAAAGAATGGAATTACTTTTAACTGTAATTTGACCCGCAAGCAATATCCCTTCTTTGGTTGCGATAAACGGCCCTATAGCAAATAATTTTTGGCCGTTGTATGTAAACGGAAGAACAAACCAGAGAAAGAGGATTAATCCATTGACTAACAATAGCCTGTACAAGACTTTTTTTATTGGTAGTTTGGCCATGACAACTAGAAATAGCGATATTGCCAATGAAGGAAGCAGCGCCAAAAATTTGCTCGATGTGGCCACAACCGCAGAAAAAAAGACAACTACGATAATTTTGACCCTTGGATCCAGGCCGTGAATAATGGAGTTGCCCGTAGAAAATGGTTCTTCAATCATCTTGAATTTTATAGATCCTATCGTTTTTTGCTTCTGTTTTTAAAAAATAGAACAACCCCAAAGAGGCCGAAGATATAGCCTATGCCTCCAATTATTTCAGTGATAGAGGGTTTAGCATTCTTGGACTCGGTCATCATCCTGACAATGGGCCTGAGTTTTTTATCAAGGGAATCCTCAACAATCTTCTGAATCTCTTCTTTGCTTAATCCGACAGATATTGTTCCGGAAGACTCAGAAGCACTTGTGTTTTTTACTACTGGGTTGGCTTCACGAATTTCTTTTTCCGAAATCATCCACTCTGCTTTATGGCCCATAGCGGCGATAAGGACGACTCTCAAATCGGTTATCTTGGGTATTTTAAAAGAAAATTCCCCTTTGTTATCGGTTTTCCCTTCAAGGAGTTTTTTGCCGTCCTTGTCATATATTTCAACCGGAGCATTAACAGCCTTTTTCCCTCCGCTAAACTTACTCTCGGTAAAAACGGTATCTCCCTCCACCCAGGCAAAAATCGTTACTTTATGGGCCAGTGCCGGGCCATGGCTCCATATTAGGATAACAGCGGCTAAAAAAATAATGATAAAGGAGAACCGGATATTATGTCGTTTTTTCATAAACACCTCCCAGGAGTTCGGGTTTTACCTTCTTTAAAAATGCCACACAAAAAAGCGTTATGATTCCTTCAATAATCATTACAGGTAAATGAGCCAATAAAATGAGCTTGGCCGCTGATAGAAAAGACTCTCCTGTAGATAACAAAGCTCCTGCCACAAGAATGCCCGAAAGAAGAACAGAGAAAAGTCCACAGGCAAAGGCGGCAACCAGACTCAAAAGCCTGTTTTTTCCTCTGATAAGTCCGCCAAAAAGATAGTAACCGATTAAACCGGGCAGGGCCATGGTTACCGTATTAACGCCCAGAACAGTGATGCCCCCGAATTGGAAGAGGATTGCCTGAAGCGCAAGCGCGATCAGTATTGAAGGAAAACAGACCCAGCCCAGCAGGAGTCCGTTGATGCCATTAAGAACGAGATGGACGTTGGATGGCCCCAATGGAACGTGGATCAACGAGGCCACAAAAAAAGCAGCCGACAGGACCGCCGCCTGCGGAATCTTTTCGTAATCCATTTTTTTCAGACCCACTGAGACCCCGGTTATAGCCAAGGCCGCACCTGTGACAAGCACTGGTGCGGATAATACACCTTCAGATATATGCATTTACTCACCATAGTTTACACTTACAGTAACAGTTTAAGGCTAAAAGGCTCAGAGTTAATGACTTTACGACTTATTTATATTTTTATAAATCTTAATGCAAGCTTTCTTAGAGTCGCCAATGGCCCGAATGAATTGCCATTTTGAATTCAAAATCAAAGATTTTAACCACCTTAAACAGTTGAGGTTACGATTTCTCGAATTCAGCCGAATGACGGGTTGTTGCCCAAACGAAAATCTTTTTGAGCGCTCATTGAAACCTTTTTTGTTCATAAATCTTGGCGAAGTGGAAGAAAAGCGATTCCAACTGTTTGAGCCCGAAGGGCGAGTTTTGGAATCGCCTGGAACGAGCCTTAGATTTATCAAAAAATGTTTCAGAGCCAGCGAGAAATGATTTGGGCAACAGCCCGTATAAGCTCAGATTGCTGGACGGGTAATAAATTTTCTATTTCCAGTCATGGAATTTGACCCAAAGGACAGCCCCTATTTCCACATCCTTGCCCTTGATTTTCTTGTCCGATGTGTTAAGGGCGGCAAATCCCCACCAACCTGCTTTTGGTGTGGCATAGGTAAACACGCCATTCTTGTCGGCCTTGATGGTCTGTGTGACCATATAGTCTGTTGGGGCCTCAGCTTTTTTATCCTTGTTATAATATTCCACCTCAATCTCGCAAAAGGGAACCGGTTTCCCGTCAACCTCAGCAATACCTTGAAAAACATTTCCTGCATAAAGGCCATATGGTTTTGAAAGGGGCACAATCTCCGTCTTAAGTCCAATTTCCTGATCCCAACCCTCATCATCGCCAAAAGCAGTGATTATAGTCTTTGTGTAATGAACAATGTAACAATCCTCTGCCGGCTCCCAGTAAGGCTCGGGCTCCATGTAAAACATATAAACCCCCGGCCTCTTGACTTTATAAGTAGTTTTCCATGAAGTATGCCCTAAAACTTTTGTCTCTTTTAGCGTTGATAATAGGTTTACCTTTTTACCATTCGCCAAAACTCCGAAAGCAACCGGCTTTGCCAATTCCATTCCTTGCCCCTCAAAGGGATGAGAAAAGGAAAGAAGCAGATCAACGTTTCGATTGTCTTTTTGCATCACCATGGAATCAGATGGTATGATCATGCCGAAATGGGCCGACACCGAATTGGCGGCCAACACAATAACCATCACAATCATGACTGATAAAATCGAGTTTGCTGAACGCATAACACATACTCCTTTTTTTAGTGGTTTCGGTTCAATTATTTATCAAGCAAAAACCTGTCAACGCGCAAACTAAATTAAAATTCTGCGGTCATCCGCACTCCGTAAATAAACCCTTTAGGACCATCACCCGAAGCAAGATCGTCCATCATCCATTGGACATCCAAGGTAAGAGCGAAAATCTCATTGAGTAAAAACCGCACGTAAGCTTCGACAACCTGGGTGTTATTGATTCCGGAATTTCCGTTACTGAGATAAGCGTAGCCGACGCCGATATTATCATGATCTCGTTTCCAAAGTTTGCCGGATATGTCGATTCCACCGGAGTATAAATTTTGGTAATCGATCAATGCTTTGTCATCTTGCCATCCAAACCGGACCCAAGCTCCCAGAATTTCCCCCAATTGCTGATCAAAAGAGAATACAGCACTTGCCCTTGACTCTAATGTTGTACCCTGGGGATTGCTGAAATCCTTGCTGGTCCCACTTATTATAAAGCGGTAATTGCCCTCGCCCAAGCCGGTGTTCAGCATGTAACCAACCTGAGCACTATAAAAATTGTAGGACCTTGAATCATCATTTTCTCCGACCTGCATAGTGACACCGTTTATGGTAAAATTGCGGTAACCCCATTCCAAAGCACCACCGATATCATAAGAAGGCCCGAATACGTTTGGACCGTTAACCAGCGCTTCGTTCATAAACTGGGTATATCCACAGTTGGCATAGGCGTTTTGGTCTAAATAGTCGGTGCTGTCGATGAGCCCCCCGGTAAGTCCCAACGAATGATCCTCCCCGAACTGAAATGTATGCTTGTACCATGCGGTAAGAAGGTAGTCCCGCTGCCTGCCGTTAATGTTTTCCACGTCAGCCTCCAAATCAACCGCCCATGATACCAGTACAAACGGTGATGTTCCGTCGTTTAAGGCGTTACCGGCGCCGAATCCGAATTTGACGAAAATTTCATCATTGTCGGTGGGTGTAAAACTGATTTCGGGTTGAAAACTCAGTCCACCTCGTCCGGTATCTTCAAAATCAAGCGTGTCGCTTAGATCCTGGTACTGGTAAGCACCGGACAAGATTCCTCCAATGGCAAACTTGTCCGTAATTTGAACTGCATCAACATAGGACTGCTGGAGAAAAAATGTTATAATCGCCGTAATAAAAGATATGAATGCCCTCTTTCCCATCGTCATTTTACAATTGCCCCTTTTTTTCAAGTAAATTTTACGGACCACGACCAAAGCAACTTATCCTTACAGCGTTTTTTATTTTAAAAATAAAAAGGCCACAAGGTCGCTCCCCTTTCCGGGCGCATGGACCTTCGTGGCCTTTTTGCTTCAGTTCTATTGTTATCCCCGCCGATATAGTGCGAAGAGTCTTGTGTCTTTCTCTTATGTTAACCTATAATCATGAGCGGCTTCTGCCGAACTTTAAATAACATTTTCATATGTTAGATGCTATGAGAAGTCAAGTCTTTTGTTTGGTATAAAAAAGGGGCCATTTTTACAAATGGCCCCTTTTTAAAAACTGTTTCAGTAAATTATGTTCATGCCAACCCCTCGACCTCTTCCTTTATGCTTACTGCAATTTTAAACAGGGCGGTCAATACCAGAAAACC
>JBECKS010000073.1:0-8556 GCA_040235395.1 Pseudomonadales bacterium
GCCTTTGGGAAGGCCAGAGCCATTAACCACAATACTTCAAAGTTAAGTGGCATTTTGTCAACAACGTGGTCTGCAGAATTGGAATGTGCATTTAAGATCTTGAGGTATTCCTTGGCAGCTTCCTGAACATCTTTTTTCTTTATTCTGCTGATTGAATATTCAAGTGTATGGGTGTTGCTGCAATCAAGTTCTGCTTCCTGAGCCATGGATATGAAAAATCCTAACTCATCAGCGCCATGAACTTTGGGGTGACTGGAAAGAATTTGTTCAGTAAGTGTTGTTCCAGAACGAGGCATGCCAAAAACGAAGATTGGCCGCCTGCTGGATGAACCCCAATTTTCTCGTTCTTTAAAAAAATCAGGTGTAATAACTTCAGTTAATAGTTCTACCTGCTTTTCAAAGAAGTCTGCACGCAGTGTTCCCCACTCAGGCGTTTTGCTAACGGAAAAATGTTTGAAAGCATTTTCATAATCACCTATATCATTGAGGATTTTTCCTGCGGCTCGGTGAAGTGATTTTAATTCTGTGTCTGGTAGTTTTGCGGTCTTGATATATTCTTCAATAGCGTCGAGCAAATCTGGTCTGTTTTTATATTTTTTGCAGCGCGACATTCCTTCATAAGCAGAAATCAGTTCCTGTTGCTTATCGATGAGCTCCTGATATATTTTTTCAGCTTCACCTGCCTGCCCAGAAGAGTCGTAGCATTGAGCAAGGTTTATTCTGTTTTTTGCATTACTGGGGTCAATCTCAATGGCTTTCTTGATAAAAGAGATAGCTTTTTGTGCGTTCCCTAAATCCTGATAACAATGGTAGAGTGTTGTTAGTGTGAAAATGGAGTTGCCATCAATTTTGTATGAAGATAAGGCGTAAGGTAGCGCCTTATCGGGTCTTTTTATTTTGTTGTAAAGTGCAGCCATATTGTTATAGGAAGCGGCTAATTTTGGAGATAACTTAATGGCTTTTTCAAAGCACTTGATAGCGAGTTCTGTATCGCCTGCCTGGAATTGTGCTAGTCCAAGTAAATTCATTGCTTGAATATTTTTCTTGTCACGTTTCAGGATTTCTTCGTATATCCTGATGGCATCATTAAATTCTCCATTGGCTTCAAGGTGTGCGGCTTGGGCAAACATGGCGTTTAGATTGTTTATCTTGGGTAAGGTCATAAGGCTCGCTTCGTTAATTTCTCTTTATGAATTATTTCTTTATGTAACTCTTTCTTTAGATAAGAGGGGAACGCATTTTATCATCTTTACATGCATGTGTTCTAAATTATCCTTGAAGTTTTCTGAACATTTCACTCCCATTGAAATACGGTGCTCGGTTGAGAAATACCAATTCCAGAATCGCCAGAGTTTGGGGTTATCTTCACGAGAGGCTTCGGTGAATAACTTAATATCATCCAGTTCTGGGAAATCAGCAGGAAAGGAAAAGCTGAATTCATCAAGTGGAATGGCGAGGCCTTTGCCGCAGGCTTTAATATAACTTTCCTTTAGTGTCCATAAATCAAAAAAGCGGTCATTCTGTTTTTCTTCAGGCAGCGAGATTAGTTTCTGGTATTCACTTGGCGAGAAGTAACGGTCTGCAATTTTTATGGTTTCACCTTCTCTGGTGATGTTTTCAACATCAACACCCAGTTGATGTGTTTTTGTTAAGGCGCAGGTGATCAGGCCATCAGTGTGACTGAGGTTGAAAACACACGCATCCGGATTCTGTTTCTCAATGATGCTTGGTTTACCCCATTGATTTAATTCAAAGCGCCATTCCTGTGGTTGAATGGCATTGTGGTAGTGACTAAGTACGCTTCGTATCAACGCCCGTGTGATTAAATATTGATGCTGATGTTTTTCGAAACGATAACGAAGACGTTTCTGGTCTTCTTCGGGCGTTAGCCAGCTTCGGTAGCGACTAAGCAAGAGAGGGTCAGTAATTTTTTCAGGTTCACATAACCACAGATGCACTTCCTTTTCTGTCAGGGAGTCAGGAATTATGTTTAGGTCTTTCGGGCTCATCAGCTGCGTGAACTTGCTCTGGAGTATCATATGGATGAGGCAGTTTACCGTCCATTCAATGGCGAAGGTAGACTAGTCAGGCTTTTGCTAAAACGCAGGTGATTGCATTAGTTTACTCAGTTATAGTCTTAGTCAGTTATAGCCTTGGTCAGTTATAGTCCTTATCAGATTCAGTTGTTAATTCATGAAATTAAGGTAGATGTACAGGAATGAAAATCCTTCTGGTAAAAACCACATCAATGGGAGATTTGTTTCATGTCATGCCTGCCATCACAGACCTGCAAAAAGCCCGCCCGGATATAGAGCTGCATTGGCTTGTTGAGGAGGGTTTTAAGGAAATTCCGCTCTGGCATCCTTTTATTAAGAAAGTACATCTCTGTGCAATTCGTCGTTGGCGAAAGCAATTACTCCTTCCTGCTACATGGAAAGAAATCAGTACCTTGAAGCAGTCTCTTCAGCAGGAAGAATTTGACGCCGTCATTGATGCCCAAGGGCTTATCAAAAGCGCATGGATGGTTCGCTGGTTCGATTGTGAAAGACATGGCTATGATAAAGCCAGCATTAAAGAGCCCTTGGCAGCTCGTGTTTATACTCAGAGCTATTCAATTCCTCGTCGTTTGCCTGCGATTGAAAGAAATCGCCGTTTGTTTGCCAGCGCATTCGCTTATTCCTTTGAAGAAAATTCACTCGATTTCGGTTTACATGTCGGTGAGCCAGAGAATCTGGCTCAAAAGCTTCCAGAGCACTATGTGGTTTTCCTTCATGGAAGTAATTGGGAAAGCAAGCTTTGGCCGCTGGATTATTGGCGACAATTAGCAAAAGAGCTTTCCGAAAAAGGCATGCCATGCCTGATAGCCTGGGGAGACCATAAGGAGAAGGATAGGGCGGAAGCCATTGCCGAGGGTACTGCAGCGGTGGTGCTTGACCGCCAGCCCTTGGGGCATCTTGCCTATCTACTTCAGCGGGCAACAGCGGTTGTCGGTTGTGATACCGGGCTGAGCCATTTGGCAGCAGCTTTAGGTACAGAAACCATTGCTTTATACGGTTCAACAGACGCTAGTCTCACGGGCTTGATAGGCAACAAGGTTCATAATCTGCAATCTACAAAATCCTGCTCTCCCTGCATGAAACGCAGCTGCCCGCTTATAAAAGGGGATGAAATGATTCCCTGCTATGAATCGATTGGGGTTCAATCCGTCATAAAGTTCATTTCCTAGATTTCCCAAGAAAATCTCTTTAAAAACAAAAACTTATATAGATAACTTGACGTCTGTTTCGGCTGATTAAATCCCATTAGATAGTAAGTGGTGGGACTAAAAGCGAATGCTTTAATTATCAACTGTAAATCTTTGAATTTATTAATGATAAATGGTTCATAAAAGTCACTAGAAAGTATAAATCCCACGTGATTGTTTCGGTTTTCTCGGTTATAGTCTCTCCCCCGGCCATTGATAAGGTCGGCTAAGTAAAGTCATAACAATAATTAATAAATCAATATTGCTAGCACAGGGGAGTTGAGCCCTGTTCAAGCATTAGCGTCTTTACAGAGTTAACGATGGCAAAAGCCTCTGAGTCACAACTTAAGACAAACGCAGAAATAGATGAGCTGAATGAAGATGATGCTCGTTTGCATGCGAATGCCACAACCACACCAGAAATGCGTGAGTTCATCCAGAATTCCGACCTTAGCACCAGCGAACTTTCCAGAATCCTGAATATTAGTGAAGCCACTGTCAGGAAATGGCGTAAACGGGAAACAGTAAAAGACAAAAGTCATCGCCCCAAAAAACTCGCCAGCACCTTAAGCCCCTTGCAGGAACATGTGGTGGTGGAGTTGCGTACACATCTTTTATTACCTCTGGATCATTTGCTGCAAGTTGTTAAGGAATTCATCAACCCAGATATTTCCCGTTCTGCACTGGACCGTTGTTTAAGAAGGAATGGTGTTTCAAGTTTGAAAGGGCTTAATCCCGGTGCCGATGAAGAAGTGCGCATACAGAATCCTTATAAAGATTACTTACCAGATTTCGTGCATGTGTCGGTAACGCGCTTGCCAGATTTCGAAGACGAAGAGGGAATGAATCTGTTTGTGGGTACAGATCCTGAATTACGTTGGGTTTATGTCGACATCTATAAAGATAAAACCGCTGACGCAGCAGCACGTTACATTCAGGTAGTTCTGAATGAAGCGCCATTCAGTGTGCAGAAAGTATTGGCAGGCAACCTGAAACAGTTTGTAAAAAAGTACGGAAGTATTCTCATACAGGAATAGTTTTAACAGTTTAAAAGTAATTAATTGAAAAGAGCAGCGTTATGAAAAATTTTAAATTAGGTGACAACCCGATAGCAGTAGTTGGAATGGCAAGTTTAATGCCCGATGCCAAAGATCTTTCATCTTATTGGGATAATATTGTTGAGCGCTTGGTAAGCATTGTTGATGTGCCAGCGGATCGTTGGTCCATTGACGACTACTATGACGCTGATCCTCGTGTGCCCGATAAAACCTATTGCAAACGCGGTGCTTTCATTCCCGATATTGATTTTAATCCTGTTGAATACGGTTTGCCGCCTAACATTCTTGAAGTGACCGATGTCTCGCAACTTTTAGGTTTAGTTGTGGCAAAAGACGTGCTTTCTGATAGTGGTATTCTTTCTGAAGATGATTTCAACCATGATCGTATTGGTATCACGCTTGGTATTGGTGGCGGTCAGAAATTAAGTGCTGCGCTTACTGCGCGTTTGCAATATCCCGTGATTGATAAAGTATTAAAAAATGCAGGCGTACCTGATGCTGAAAGAAATGCAGTTATCGAAAAATACAAAAAAGCCTTTGTGCCTTGGGAAGAAAATTCTTTTCCAGGCTTATTAGGCAATGTTATCGCCGGTCGTATTGCCAATCGTTTTAATTTTGGCGGTATGAATTCGGTTGTGGATGCAGCCTGCGCCAGTTCTTTAAGTGCAATCAAAATGGCAGTAAACGAATTGGTGCTTGGTAACAGTGACATGATGATCACTGGTGGTTCATGTACTGATAACTCGATTTTTATGTACATGAGTTTCAGTAAGACACCAGCATTCACACCTGCTGAATTCATTAAGCCTTTCGATGCCGAATCCAATGGCATGATGGTGGGTGAGGGTTTAGGCATGATTGCGCTTAAGCGTTTAGAAGATGCTGAGCGCGACGGTGATCGAATTTATGCAGTAATCAAAGGCATGGGTTCATCAAGCGATGGACGGTTTAAAAGTATTTATGCTCCAAGACCAGAAGGTCAGGCAAAAGCATTAAAGCGTGCTTATGATCAGGCGGGTTTTGAACCGAGAACCGTTGGTTTGGTTGAAGCCCATGGAACGGGAACTGCTGCTGGTGATGTGGCGGAATTCAATTCGCTGAAATTGGTTTTTGGAGAAGACAACGATAAAAAACAATATATTGCTTTAGGTAGTGTGAAATCACAGATTGGGCATTTAAAGGCAGCGGCGGGTGCAGCTGGTTTTATAAAATGTGCATTAGCACTTCATCACAAAGTATTACCTCCTACAGCTAGTGTAAAAACACCGAATCCAAAACTGGGAATAGAAGAATCTCCTTTTTATATCAATGCTGAAACACGCCCTTGGTTACCTGCAGAAGATGGCAGCCCCCGTCGTGCAGCAGTAAGCGCATTTGGTTTTGGCGGCACTAATTTTCATTTTGTTCTTGAGGAATATCAGAAAGAGATTATTGGCGCTACACGATTAAAGCATGTTGATCAGGTAAGCCTTATTGCAGCTGATAATGAAAAAGCTTTGCTTGAGGAATGCAAAAATCTTTTAAGTTCCTTGAATGAAAATGCAAGTCCGCTGCAGTATCAGGCATTCATTGAACTTACACGTTTAAGAAAAATTGAAAATAATCAGGCGCGCTTGGCTTTTGTTTCTAATGAAGCGGCAATTGCAAAACAGTTTCTTGAACTTGCAATCAAAACCTTAAGTGACAAGCAGGGTGAGTCTTCCTGGGAATTACCGCAGGGAATTTCCTATCAGCAAAAAGGAAGTGATGTCAGCGGTAAGGTGGTTGCGCTTTTCCCCGGGCAGGGTTCTCAATATTTGCGCATGGGTGATGCGCTGGCACAGGATTATCCAGAATTCAGGGAAGGCTATGCCAAGCTTGATACTTTATTTGCAAAAGATGGTTTGGGTCGTTTGAGTGATATTGTTTACCCAATTGCAAGCTTTACTCAGGAAGACAAAAAAGCTCAGGAAGCACGTTTGCAATTAACGCAACATGCGCAACCTTCCATTGGCGCATTCAGTGTGGGTGCTTATAAATTATTCAAGCAAGCAGGCTTTGCTGCTGATTTTGTTGCTGGTCATAGTTTTGGTGAATTAAGTGCATTATGGGCCGCCGGTGTTTACAGCGAAGAAGATTTTTATTTCCTTGCCAAATCTCGTGGTGCTGCGATGGCAGCACCCGATGATAAGGATTTTGATGCCGGCACTATGATGGCAGTGAGTGGTGATATTTCTGCGTTGGAAAAAGTTCTTAAAAATCATTCCGACATCAAGATTGCTAATTTTAATTCTAACGCGCAAGTAGTGATTGCGGGTGCTAAAAAAGCGCTTGCTGATGCACAGGAAGAACTAAAAGCAGCAGGCTTGAAATTGATTCAGTTGCCTGTCTCTGCAGCTTTTCATACATCACTGGTTGCTCATGCTCAGAAACCCTTTGCGAAAGCCATTGATGCAGTGAAATTTTCAAAGCCATCGATTCCTGTTTATGCCAATGGTACAGGTAAGGCTCACGAAGCAAGTGGCGAGAAAATCAAGAAAGCACTTAAGGATCACATTCTTAACTCGGTTCAGTTTAGAGATGAAGTTGAAAATATCTATAAAGATGGCGGTCGAATTTTTGTTGAGTTTGGTCCAAAGAATGTATTGGCAAAATTATGTGACAACATTCTCGAAGGTAAAGAAGATGTTGTTACGCTTGCTGTTAACCCAGCGCCAACCAAGAATGCTGACAGTCAGTTAAAGCTTCTTGCTGCAAAGCTTGCAGTTATTGGAGTGAATCTTGCTGATATTGATCCTTATGTAGCACCAAGAGTTGAACATGCCACAGAAAAACCAAGTCCCTTAAATATTAAGATTTCAGCAGCAGCTTATGTGAGCGATAAAACCCGTAAGGCTTTTGTGGATGGTCTGAATGATGGTTTTACTTTGCAAGCTGAAAAAGAGGTGAGGGTGGAAGTGCCTGTAGCGGGAACCCCAACGCTTGCATCATCTTCTGCTAACACAAGCGTTGTGAATGCAGAAATCAATCTTGATCAGTTCTATGCCTTGCAAACCGAAACCCTGCGCGTGCATGAAAAGTATTTAGAAAACCCTGCGCAATATGTAGAAAGCTTTCAGGCCTTGTTAACGCAATTAACCGACTTGATGCGTGATAATCCGCAATTTGAATTACCAGCAAGCATTGAAAAAAGTCTTAATGCCTTTAACGAACAACAAAAAGAAACCATTAAAGTTCACGAAAGCTTTCTGAATCAACAAGCAAAAGCCTCTGAAGCCAGTCTTCAACTGATGACGCAACATTATTCACTGTTAACGGGTGGTGCGCCTGTTGTTTCTGCGGCGCCTGTTTCCAAACCTGTTCAGGAAAACAAAGTTGCAGCACCTGTTGCTAAACCTGTTCCTGTTCAGGCAGAAGTTGTTAATGCGGTAATGCCTGCTGCTCAAGAAGCTCAAGGGTTTGATGTTGCTGCTTTAACAAAAGAAATGTTGGATGTTGTAGCAGAAAAAACGGGTTACCCCAGTGAAATGCTCGAACTTGATATGGATATGGAAGCAGATTTAGGTATCGATTCCATTAAACGTGTAGAAATTCTGGGCTCTATACAAGAAGCGCATCCCGAATTACCAGAACTGGATCCGGAAGCACTCGCTGAATTAAGAACCCTAAAACAGATTGTTAATTACATTAAGGATCAAGTACCTGTTTCTGGTTTAACGACATCGTCTGCTGTTGTGAGCACGGCTTCTGCACCAGTGGCTTCTGGTTTTGATGTTGTTGCCTTAACAGAAGAAATGTTAGCAGTAGTTGCAGAAAAAACAGGTTACCCCAGCGAAATGCTTGAGCTTGATATGGATATGGAAGCGGACTTAGGAATTGATTCCATTAAGCGCGTTGAAATTTTGGGCTCAATACAAGAAGCACATCCCGAATTACCAGAACTGGATCCGGAAGCGCTCGCGGAACTTCGAACCCTTAAGCAGATAGTTGATCATATTAAGGATCAGGTACCTGCAGGTGCAGGTGTAAATGTAGCAACTGCAAATGTTGCGGTTTCAACATCACCTTCAGTGAGTTCTTCTTTTGATGTTGCTGCATTAACAGAAGAAATGTTGGCAGTGGTTGCAGAAAAAACGGGTTACCCCAGCGAAATGCTTGAGCTCGACATGGATATGGAAGCGGACTTAGGAATTGATTCCATCAAGCGTGTTGAAATTCTTGGATCTATTCAAGAGGCGCATCCTGAATTACCAGAACTGGATCCAGAAGCGTTAG
>JBECKS010000097.1:0-2798 GCA_040235395.1 Pseudomonadales bacterium
GAATACAGACATTTACAAATCGCTTCGATCTTGCTGGTAACCATGAGCTAAGAGACTGCTTCCGTTGTACACCAGAAGTATTGAATAGTGCTCAGGAACTTATGGCCCACTTTTCAGAGCCAGATCGTATCCCAAAAATGCTTACATCCCTGTATTTGGAATCAGATCCACCCACAGATGGTTTAGTTTCGCGGTGGAGATTTCCAAGTTTTCAAAGGGAAATTAGAGCAATTGCAGAATCTTGTGCATCTTTAATCGAGCATGGGGTGCCTGCTAGAAGAATAATGATACTAATTAGTAATAAACAAGCTTTGCTTCCAACCATAGTTCAGGAATTTGAAGCTGCTAATGTAGAATTTGAAGCTCCGAAATCTTCAAGTTTTTGGGATGGAAGAACGGGAAGGTTCTCTTTGGCATTATTACGAATAATTTGTAACCCTGATGATTATATCGCTCATCGCATTATTCTCGGATTACGTCCAAATGTTGGACCCACAACATGTAATAGAATTGCAGAATCCGTCATAAACAATAATCTAAATTACCGAGAGATTTTTTATCACCCTCTGCCTGAAGGTGTTTTTACAGGGCGTGAGCTTGGAGCTCTTAACAATGCAAGAAACATATGTGGGACTTTATCAGGCTGGTCTGGTGATGATACGCTTAGAGAACGTAGAGAAGGACTATCGATCCTTATCTCAAACACTTTTGGTGAACCTTCATCTGTACAATGGCTGGAATTGCTAGCACAATTACCTGAGGAGATCACAATTGAAGAGCTACGTGATTACTTGTGGGCTGATAATGATGAACAGCAAGCTGATCTTCTTAAGGCAGTATATGAAAGATTGGAACTCCCAATTCCCAATGAAGGCTTCTTGCCACCGAAGGTAAGAATTATGACCATGCATGGAGCAAAAGGTCTAAGCGCCCATGTTGTTTTTATACCGGGTTTAATGGAGGATATTTTGCCTGGTAACTTAAGGAGACCTTACCCCGGTTTAGTGATGGAAGCAGCAAGATTGTTATATGTTTCAATTACCAGGGCGCGTGCAGCTTGCATATTGACATATTCAGGTACCCGAGTTGTATATGGACAATTCTCTCGACAGACTCCATCAAGATTTGCAAGACATTTAGCAGGTGCATTTGAACGTCGTGATCAAGGCTTAGAAGATAATCAAGTAGAAAGAATCCTGGAAATAATTGAGACCTTATGACAAATAATCGCCACCTGACGTTGTTATTGCCTACCGTGTTCTCACCCTGGCGTCAACTGCGAAAGTAGGGAGGTTGAGTATAATTAAGTCTCGCTTATTTACTCGGTTCTTCTACTCGAGGTTAACATCGATTATAGTAAAAATGTTTGAGAAATAAAATGCCAACAAAAATTTCAATACCACCTTTGACTGACACACTCATAGTAGCTGTTTCACGGCTTGTAGATGATGCACAAGTTGAAACACGCGAGCCAAGCCACTCCGATATCGAATATGAGATTAAGAAATCCAATTTGTTGCCCGGAGATCCAAAGGCACAGGGGCAATTAGTCGGCAAAGCAAAACGTGTACGTGCTACTCTCAGTTGGGCTTTGGAAAATAATCCTGAGAAAGGTGCCAAGCTTGTAGTAAATCTTATTTCACATATAAAAGCATGTGGCGGATTTCGTGAAGCCTCATCCAATTTTGTTGGTAAAGATGCAATTTATAATGCTGCCTCTGCATTTAGATCCGTAGGTTTTGAACTCACACTTGATGGAGAACTTTTTCCTCTTTTGCTTGATAACCTCGAAGGGGCTGAACTTACAGCTGCATTGGATGCATACATACGCCGTGCTAAACGTGGTGCTGAAGATGCTGCTCTTGTCACTGGTACAGGTAAGGATTTGCTAGAAGCAACTGCAGCACATATTCTTGTAGAAACCTGGGGTTCTTATCCATCCAATGCAAATTTTCCTGGTTTGCTTGGCCAAGCTTTTGTTGCTCTTAGTATTGCTACTCCTCAGGACTCTCCACTGCCTGGTGAGCCTGCTGTAAAACGCGTTGAAAGGGCACTTTATGATGTTGGTTGTGCAGTAAATACCCTTCGCAACAAAGAAGGAACCGGACATGGGCGACCTTGGTTACCTACTGTGACGAGTGACCAGGCTAAGTTAGCAGTCCAACAAATGGGCATTATCGCAGAATATCTGCTTTCAACTTTGAAAAGTGGTCAGTAAAAATACGCATTGTGCACAGATACCTCAGCCGAATTGGTTTGATAAGAAATCGGTTGTTTTAATCCATCTACCCGGGTTGCGCCAGTTGAAGAATAGCTCATAACATCTATTGGTCAACAATCCCATGTGGTTTGTAGAAACTCACCTTCAAAAGATGGAAACAGGTATCACTAGGTGAATTGTAGAAAATGTATATAGATAGTTCCTGAAAAGTTCTAATTGATTTATGTGAAAAGTTGTACAGGTGACCGATAGTAATCGTGGATGATACCAATGAACATCTGTTGTCTGTGTACAACTCTATTTCTGACCGATTGCCCCGTAGAATGATCAGCCAAGTCATCAAAAGCCATCCGCTTCGAAATTTGATAAGAGAAAAGTTTAGACAGAACGAATTAATGCTTATCACTAGGTCTGCCTCATTTTTGATAAAGGCAACCAAAGAATCTGATTACAGGCTACAACGCATCATTATTCTCCCACCGCATGGGCACACTGCAGATCATGCAGATGAGTTGAATCCTCATCCTGAAGCGAGACGGGCAAAAATAACAATCAAGGGTGGTGTACGGTACGGAAA